>NZ_ADJN01000047.1:0-65057 GCF_000178095.1 Peptostreptococcus anaerobius 653-L
ACCATTTTTGCAGACCTTGATATAAGAGCTGGTATGTGCTATACTTTAAAAAAGAACATATGTTCTTAGAAAGGGGGCTTTATGGAAAAAAAGGTATTTTTTCATGTTGATGTGAATTCAGCCTATCTCAGTTGGGAAGCTGTAAGAAGGTTGAAAATTGACCCAAAATCTCAGGATATAAGACAAATACCATCTGTTATAGGAGGGGACCCCAATAGGAGGAGCGGAATAGTTCTTGCAAAGAGTTCACCTGCCAAGGATTTTGGTATAAAGACTGGTGAAAACTTATGCACTGCTTTTAGGAAGTGTCCCCATCTAAAGGTCTATCCTGCTGACTTTGACCTTTATATAGAGTGTTCTAAAAATATGATAGGCCTACTTAAGGAATTTTCCCCAGATGTTTATCAGTACTCCATAGATGAAGCTTTCGTGGACATGACTGGTATGGAGAGGCTTTTTGGAGAGCCATGTTTTGCTGCTGATTTGATAAGACATAGGATGAAAGAAGATTTGGGATTTACAGTTAATGTAGGTGTATCAGATAGTATGGTATTGGCCAAGATGGCGGGGGATTTTTCCAAGCCTGACAAGACTCATATTATGTATAGGAATGAAATTCAAGAAAAAATGTGGCCTCTTCCTATAAATAATCTATTCTTTGTAGGCAGAAAAACTAGCAACAAGTTGAAGAGATTAGGTGTGTATACTATAGGCGATTTGGCCACTCTTGAAGAAAAATTTGTATATAGACATCTTAAAAAACAAGGCTTGATTATCCATAGACATGCTAATGGATTGGATGGATATGATTTTTTTCATATAAAGCAAAAAGACAAGTCTATAGGTAACTCAACAACGACATCCTATGATATATGCGATTATGAAAATGCCAGACACCTAATACTATCGCTTACTGAGACTGTTTGTGCTAGGCTCAGACACAAAAAGCTAAAGGCGGGCCTTGTATCCATAGAACTTGTAGATATGAATTTTAATAGGAAGTCAAGTCAGAAGAAACTAGTTTATAAGACTGATTGTGTCAGCAAGATTTATGAATGTGCCTGTCAGATATTTTTGGATATTTGGGACAATGTTCCTATTAGACACATAGGAGTAAGTCTTGCCAAGGTGTCTAAGGATGACCATATGCAGTTATCCTTGTTTGAGGAAAATAAGTCTAAAGAAATCCTCCTATATTCTGCTATAGATGATATCAGGGACAAGTATGGAGAGGATTCAATAAAAAGGGCAGGATTTTTGTGTGGGAATATATCCCATATGGAGGGTGGTACCTCCAAAAACAAAAAGAATGGCATAGTATACCTATAATTTATAGTTAGCCATATTTTTGATTACAATAAAGTCACTCTATGTTTATATTCTATCATTAATGGTATAATAATTATATAAATAGGAATAGACGTATATAGTATTATATTGACGATATGTGTATACTACTATTGAATATAGGGATCTTAGAAAATAAAGAACCAATTTAAGAATTAAGTATTAAATAGTAAAATTAAGGAGGACAAAATGAGCGAAAGACAGGTACAAGATATAGTTATAATAGGTGGTGGTCCAGGTGGTATGACAGCTGGTGTATATGGAGGTAGAGCAGAATTGAAGACTCTTATCCTAGAAAAAAACTTCCACGGTGGTCAGATGGTTTCAACTGCTGAAATAGAGAATTATCCAGCCCTACCAGACACAAACGGTGTTGAACTATCCAACTTGATGTTAGAGCATGCAAAGAAGTTTGGTGCAAAGATAGATTATAAGGGTGTAGAAAAGATAGATATTGAAGAAGACGGAATAAAGAAGCTTACTCTAACAGGAGGAGACGAGATATATACTAAGGCAGTAATCCTATCTATGGGTTCTACTCCAAGAAAGTTAGGTCTTGATAAGGAAGACAAGTTTACAGGAAGAGGTCTTGGTTATTGTGCTATCTGTGATGGTGGATTTTATAGAAACAAGGTAGTAGCGGTAAATGGTGGTGGAGATACTGCTGTTGAAGATGCCCTATACCTATCTAGAATAGCTTCAAAGGTATACCTAATCCATAGAAGAGATGAGCTAAGAGCCAACAAGACTCTTCAGACAAGGATAAAGGAGTCTAATGTTGAGATTGTTTGGAACTCTACTATCAAGGAAATACTAGGAGATGACAAGTTAACAGGAGTTATAACTGTTGATAAGACTGATGGTTCAGAGAGACAGATAGATTTAGATGGTCTGTTTGTAGCTATAGGCGGAATACCTCAGTCAAGTCTAGTTGAGGGGATGGTAGAATTAGATAAGGGATATATTGTAGCCAATGAAAACTGCGAGACTAGTCAGCCAGGTATATATGCTGTCGGTGATATAAGAGTCAAGTCTCTAAGACAGGTTATAACTGCAGCTGCAGATGGTGCCATAGCGGTACATGCTGCAGAAAAATATATATTAGAACATTAATTCTTAACATATTTAAGAAAATTTGTTGTTTAGACTATCTATAGTAGGGTATATAAACAGTAAACCAAAATTAATTAAAATTTCAAGCCCACGAATCAAACTGCAAATTGGTTCGTGGGCTTTTTACATTATTTTGAGTTGTTTGTATAAGCAATTTTTTAGCTAGAATGATTATAGATATAATGTAAGTGGTTTAGAACAATCTAAAAAACAAGTGCTGAATATTTATGATTTAAATGTAAAAATAAAAGTTACATTTAAATGTTTGAATATATTATCAAAGGGTATCTATATAGTAATATAAAAATTCGGAAAATTAAAACTAAAATTTGGTTATATTTGAATAAAGAAATTCAATTAAGATAAGGAGAAAAATTATGTCAAAAAAATTATTGTTCGTAGTAGGATCATTACGTAAGGAGTCTTTTAATAGACAGTTAGCAAATAAGGTAAAAGAAATATTGGGAGACAAGGCAAAAGTGTCTTTCCTAGAATATAGTGATGTTCCATTTTTTAATCAGGATATAGAGTATCCAGCTCCATCTAGTGTATCTAGGATTAGAGATGAAATAAAGGCTGCTGATGGAATATGGTTCTTTACACCTGAGTACAATGGAAGTTATTCATCAGTTCTAAAGAATATTATAGACTGGGCCTCTAGATCACTTGACCAGACTAACCCGGCAGGCGCTTCAGCTATAGGAGACAAGAAGGTAGCTGTATCTGGCATAGGTGGATCGGGATATGTACAGGGAGTTCTAGAAAAGACAAAAGAACTCTTAAAGTTCATTCGTACAGATGTTTTAGACAACTCAGTTGGACTTGCTGCCAATCCGGAAGCATGGGCAACAAATGTTATAACTTTTTCTGATGATCAGATAAAGCAATTGGACAAGCAGGTTGAAGACTTACTAGCCTTCTTAGTATAATAAAATAAAAAACTACAATACCTGGCCAATTTAGGCTAGGTATTTTTTCTTTGATTGTATAGTAATTGAATATGCCAAAGTAGGTATGGGATGCCAGTGGCATTATGACTTATCAAAGAGAAAGACAGTCAAACTATTATTTAAAATACTGAAAAAAACAAAAATTTTGAGAGGTTATTATATGGTTTATATTTACTATATAACTAGTATATAGCCTCTTTTTATTTTTTTTATTGAGGATATTAAAATTACTTATTTGCAAGTGAAAAATATTATTATGTAATTTATTTGATAATATTGTTGGTGTTTTTTTCTTGTGATATAATATTTTTGTGATTGGGTAAATTGTAAAAAGAGGAGTTGAAAATATGGAAGCAGTTTATGTAAAAGAAGAACAGTTAAGGTCTTATTGTGAAAGAGCCTTTAAAAAGTATGGTTTTAATGAACAAGACTCAAAGACTATTACTGATGTTTTGGTAGCAGCTGATATGTATGGTATAGAAACTCATGGTTCTCAGAGACTTGAAATGTATCGTCAGCATATACAGAAGGGATATATAGAGGTTGGTGCACAGCCATCTGTAGCATTTGAAACAGGTATATCTGCAGTTGTTGATGGAAATAGGGCTATGGGTCAGGTTGTATCAAAGTATGCGATGGACATAGCTATAGAAAAGGCAAAGAAATCTGGAATAGGAATGGTTACTGTAAGAAATTCTAACCATTATGGAATAGCAGGTTATTACAGTAATATGGCTTCTGAACAAGGAATGATAGGTATATCAATGACAAACTCATTCCCTGTTGTAGTTCCTACTTTTGGTAGAAAGCCTATGATGGGTACTAATCCTATAGCTGTATCAATACCAGCAAAGCCAAATACATTCTACTTTGATGTTGCAACATCAGTAGCAGCTTTAGGTAAGGTTGAAGTTAGAAATAAAAAAGGCGTAGATCTTCCAGTAGGTTGGGGAGTAAATGAAGAAGGTAAGGATGAGGTAAATCCTCAGCACTTATTTGATAATGTTATGAACAGAGAAGGTGGTATGCATCCAGTTGGTGGATCAAGCCAGTTATTTGGTAGTCATAAGGGATATGGATTCTCTTTATTGGTTGAGTTCTTAACTGGTGTCCTATCAAACGGTGTTACATCAAATCATACTGAAGAAGATGGTATAATGGGAGTTTGCCACTATTTCATGGCAATTGATCCAAAAGTATTCGGTGATCCAGAAGCTATCACTGAAAAGTGGTCTACTTACCTACAGGAATTGAGAGATTCTGAAAAGGCTTATGGCCAAGACAGAATATACACTCATGGTGAAAAAGAAGCTGAAAAGGAAGAAGCATATAAAAAGTCAGGTGTCCCAATATTACCAAAGACTATAGAAGAAATGAAGAACCTTGCAAATCAGTTGGGTATGGATTTTGGAATTGATGCATAGCCAGATCATTAATAGCAAAATTAATTAGAGCCTAACCTGATTAAACTATCTTGATTAAACTATTTTGATTAGTTGAATACAATTAGATAATGATATACGGGAGACCTTGCATTTTATAACATAAATGTGAGTCTCCCTTTTTATGGTATAGCATTATAAGTTTTAGTGATTTAACTATTAAAAGAGCATACTTTTATAGCAAAAGACTTATAATAATGTTATAATTATTATAATAATCTTATATAGGAATATAGTAAAAGACCTATAATAATGTTAAAATTATTATAATAATTTTATATGGGAAATATTTACCATATAGATTGATTAGTCAATATAAAATGAATGGCAGTAGGTTGGCCTATTGTAATAGAGCAGTAGCCTAATGGAAGGGAACCAAGCTCTAAGTCAAAACAATTGAGAATATAAAACATTGAAAAATCGATATTTTTATGAAAATTTTATTTGTAATTGAGAATTAAATATGCTATAATTATATATAAACATTATAAAGTATTAAATTTATTAATAACAGAGGAGGTAGTGGATATGGTATTTAATAACAGATTACACATAGTGTATTTGGGATTAATTTTAGCTAATCTGGCATCTAAGGCTGGCAAGAAAAAAAATAAAAATAGGTTGTCGCTTCCATCTTTTAAGCATGCAATAGAAGTAAAGAGCTCAATACCTGGTAGGGTTAGGTTTTATGTTCCAAGCCTAGAAAGTAATATAGAGGCAGCAAATGACCTTGTTGAACAGATGGGTAAGATACCAGTAATAAAATCTTGTAAGGTCAATCTTGTAACAGCGACTGTCTTGGTAGAGTACGACCACGAAAACTTAGATCCTAATACTTTAGAAGGTGCGATAATAAAATTATTGGGTATAGATAAGACTATACTTGAAAAGAGAGTATCACGCATGAGGGCTGAAGGTTCAAAGTTACTTGATACAGCGAATAATGCTATCTATGACTTTACAAATGGAATTTTGGACCTTAAGACACTTGTAGCCACTATATTTGTTATCTACGGTATAAAGGATTATAGGAAGAATCGTGGTAATTGTGCACCAGGAGCTGCAAATCTATTCTGGTGGGGATCACAGGTACTACTATAAAGGAGATATTTATGTTTAATATAAAAACAGCTATGTTTAATTTATTTTTTAAGTTTGACCTAGTCTCAGACCTACCAGGTAGGATGAGGTTGAAGGTTGCCCATTACAAGAAATTACCAAAGGAGACTCAACAATATCAGCAGTACGGAATTCAGGTCATAAAGAGGCTGGATGGTATTGATAAGGTGACTTTTAACTTTGTAACGGGAACTGTTCTGATAGAGTATGACAAGTACAAGTTGACGTCTTCAGAAATACTTGCTTATTTGGACCTTATAAAGAAACTTGTAAATGATAATATGGGACTAATAAAGAACTTGGACGGAAAGAGTGAGAAGGAAATAGTGGATATACTATTCTCAGTCTTAGATGCCTATAGGTCAAAACATGATTTTAAATAATTTGGCGTCAAAAATAATATGTTCTATTTGAAAGGAGGGAAGATACTTGATGAATATGGGAAACAGATCTTTCAAGTTAAAATGTGAAAACCTAGCAGCTATAAGTGGAAGAATAAGACTAAGATATAGGGGAATATGTCATATAACTAGCCATTACAATCAATTGATGGAAGATATATATGATGTATACTATGTGAAATATGTAAAGATAAATTCTATTACAGAGACGATTTTAGTAGAATATGACAGCAGTAAAAATGTAGAAATTGATGAAGTAATAGATGTAATAAATAACATAGTAGCTAAGTACTCTCTTGAGGTATATAAGGGCTATATTGAGTCTAAGATGATAGAGGGTGCAGGAAAGTATGAAAATGTAAATGAGTCATCTAGAAAGCTATTGGTTAGGCTCTTGATAAATGGAGGGGTAATACTTGGAACCAGACTCCTGCCATCTGCAAGATTACCACTATATCCTATGTCTAGGCTAGCTAACTTTACGACAGTGCCAGCATTGACATCACTAGCTCTGACGTCTCCACTCCTAAAGACATCATGGGATGGATTAGTTGAGACAAAGAGACCTAATGCTGACTTTTTGACAGTAACTTCAATTGTTGCAAGTATAATGTTGGGCAATTCAATATCAGCCCTTACAATAATAGCCCTGTCTGATATAGCGGAGTTTATGACTTCATATACTGTTGAGAGGACTAGAAACTCAATCAAGAAGCTACTGAGTGTTGAAGAAGATACTGCATGGAAACTAAATGAGGATGGAAAGATAGAACAGTGTGGAGTTGACAAGCTAAGAAAAGACGACAAGGTAGTCATCCATGCTGGTGAGAAGATATGTGTCGATGGTGAGATAGTATCAGGCGAGGCCATAGTTGACTTGAGTTCAGTGTCAGGTGAGTATATGCCTGTCATCAAAAAAGAAGGAGAGAAGGTCTTTGCAGGTGGACTGATCAAAAACGGTACTATAACTGTTAGGGCTGAAAAGGTAGGCGATGATACTGTAATATCTAGGATTATAGACCTAGTTGAAAACAGTGCCAACCAGCAAGCACCGATACAGAAGTATGCAGACAAGTTTTCAAACTATTTGGTGCCATTAAACCTACTTCTTAGTATAGTTGTCTACGGTGCTACTAGGTCTACAACAAAGGCTCTTAATATGCTTGTTATAGACTACTCATGTGGCATAAAGCTTTCTACGGCTACAGCTTTTTCTGCAGCAATTAATAACTCTGTAAAAAATGGGGTATTGATAAAGGGAGGAGCTTTTATAGAGCAGCTGAGCATGACAGATACTATTGTACTTGATAAGACTGGTACAATAACTGAAGGTAAGCCTAGGATAAAGGGCGTACATATAGAAAATGAAAACTACAGCGAAAAAGACCTAGTAAGGTTGGCGTGTGCAGCAGAGGAATCTTCTTCACATCCACTATCCTACTGTGTACTAGAATACGGTAAGCTACTAGGTGTAGATATACCTATTCACACTGCTATAGAAACAGCTGTCGGCAGGGGTACATATACAAGCGTAGATGACAAGATAGTCAGGGTAGGTAACCTTAAATTTATGAATGAAAACGGCATAGAACCAAGCTACGAATCTATAGAATTTGCAAATGGAGCAACTCCTATATTCGTATCTTATGGGGATGAATTTATAGGTGTTATCTCAGCCTATGACAAGCCTAGAAACCATATCAAGAGGTCCATAAATATGATGAGGTCTAATGGTATAAACGAGGTTGTAATCCTTACTGGAGACATGAAAAAACAGGCTCAGGAAGTAGCCAACAAGGTCAATGCAGATAGCTTTAGGTATGAACTATTGCCTGAAGATAAGGCCAATGAGATCTTAAAGATGAAGTCTGAGGGTACAGGTGTGATAATGGTTGGAGACGGTATTAATGATGCACCAGCTCTATCCTATGCAAATGTCGGTATATCTCTTGGGTCAAAGTCTACAGATGTAGCTATGGAAACATCAGACATAGTGATCAACTCAGATGACCCTCTAATGATACCAAAGGTTATAGACCTATCAAATAAGACAATGGAAGTTGTAAAACAGAATTTCGCCTTGGTTGTAGGTATAAATACAGTCGGCTTGGTCCTAGGTGCAGTCAGCAATATATCAGTATTTTGGTCAGCTGTAATGCACAATATGAGTACAATCTTTGTGGTTGGTAACTCAGTTAGGATGCTCTTCTATAATATGCAATCTAATTACTTAGAATAGTGGAGGTAGCCAATGAAAAAAATAAAGAAATCAGAGTATAGAGAAGTAGATGTAGTTTTTTCCATACCTGGTAGATTGAGGTTAAGGGTTGACGGTTCTTCTAATGACCCTCTCAAGATCTTAAACAATATAAAAAATGAGTCAAATATTACAAGTGGGTCTTATAATAGTATAACTAATACATTTGTATTGGAGTATGACCACGAGCGTACAGACCTAAACAAGTTGATATTAAACTTTTGTGGAGAATATTCAAGGGATATGTCTATAACAAGAGTAAAGGTCAATTACAAGATAGGCAAGAGGGCAGGACTTGGATATAGCTCTGCTGTATCTATGGCATTTATCATTCTAGACCTAGGAATCAATCTTATGGGAATAGGTACTGGATCTAGGTATAAGAGCTTCGTAAGATGGTCAGCCTTAGTTACTACAATGGGAGCTATATTTGAGCACGGTTACAAGGAACTTAATGAAAATGGTGCCTTTGACCCTGAAGTAATGTCTATTATGTACTTGTTTAACTCTATCAACAAGGGTACAGCTACAAATACCACTACAGGACTTTATTCACCTGCAATTGCTTGGTTGTTGACGTTTGGACGTCATATATTAACTAAGAGACGTAGGTCTGTAATGATGAACGCAGTCTCTAGAAATGGCAAGATGACTATATGCGAAGAGGAAAACAAGTCTATGTTCTATAATCAGTTTATAGAGTCTTGCTTTGATATGTACCAAAATGTAAATATGAAAAAGAGTCTATCAAGGATATAATAAAATATATAAGAGAAATAGACAGCAAAAGACATAAAAAGATAATAATTGGGCATGAGCCTAGTGATTTATATAACTAATAATTAGGAGGTAATACTATGTTTGAATGGAGAAGAAATACAGAATTAGTAAAGGGAATAGCTATAGGTGTTGGAGTGTGTGCAGCGGGATACGTAGTTTATAAGAAGAACGAGGATGCTGTAAATGCATTTTTGAATGACCACGGATTCAATATAGACACTAAGACATCAAATGACTACTACTCAATGTCATTAGAAAAGTTGATGGAAGCTAGAGAAACTATTGATGATATAATAGCTGAAAAAGACTTAACAGGTGTTGTAGTAGTATCAACTGACGACGAAGAAAATTAGTAACAAGTAATTAGGATGAATGACTTGACAATAAAAATTAAATATGTTAATTTAGTATTGTAAAAGTTAATAAAAGTCTTCAGGGCAGGGTGAGATTCCCTACCGGCGGTATAGCCCGCGAGCCATTATGGCATGATTTGGTGAGATTCCAAAGCCGACAGTAAAGTCTGGATGAAAGAAGATAGTGAATTTATGTAATATCTAAGCTCTGGAATGTTTTCATTTCAGAGCTTTAATTTTTCTGATAATAGTTTAGGATTATCAATGAGCCCTGAATCGCATATACGGTTTGGGGTTATTTTATTTTGAGAAGGTGATATTTTGCAGGAAATAGACAGGTTAGAAAAAGACCAGCACTACATGAAAATAGCCTTGGATTTAGCTAAGAGAGGGATTGCTAGAGTGAGTCCCAATCCTTTGGTAGGAGCTGTGATTGTCAAGGATGACCAGATTATAGGCAAAGGTTATCATGAAAAGTATGGAGGACTACACGCTGAGAGAAATGCCATCAAGGACTACAAAAATAGGGCGATTAATGACCCAAACCTTACAATAGAGGGGGCAACAATGTACGTTACCCTAGAGCCTTGTTGTCATTATGGTAAGACACCGCCTTGTACAGAAGCCATCATAGAAAACAAGATAAAAAGAGTTGTTGTAGCATCTCTTGATCCAAACCCACTAGTTGCCGGCAAGGGAGTCAAAATACTAGAAGAGGTTGGTATAGAGGTTGATATCGGAGTGTTGAAGGATGAAGCTGACAGGCAAAACAGGATATTTAGGCATTATATAATAAATAAAAGACCGCTAGTAACTATGAAGTATGCTATGACAATGGATGGCAAGCTAGCAACCCATACAGGAAAGTCAAAGTGGATTACAGGCCATGATGCCAGAAGGAGGGTTCACCTAGACAGGTTGAGAAATATGGCTATTATGGTGGGTGTGGGTACAGTCTTGGCTGATGACCCAAGTCTTAACTGTAGGCTTGAAGACTTTGATGGGTTTGACAAGATAAAAAAAGACTACTCTATAGAGGGTTTAAGAAATCCTATAAGGGTAGTTGTGGATTCTAGCCTAAGAACTCCATTTAATTCAAAAATAGTAACTAGTGCCAAGGATATAAAAACGATTATATTTACAATTTCTGAAGATATGGAAAAGATAAGAGCCTATGAAGACAGGGATTGTATTGTCATAAAAACCAAGAAAAAACTCTACAGGTCCATAGGGAAAAAGCAAGTACAGATAGGACAAGAAATACAGATGGACCAAGATGGTCATAAATACCAGGAGTACCAAGTATATCAAGAAAGACAGGGCGAGAGGTTTGTAGTAGACCTAGAGGACCTTGTGGAAATACTGGGACAAATGGGGATAGATTCCATACTTTTAGAGGGTGGGAGTCAGCTTAATTTTTCTGCCCTAGAGTCAGGTATAGTAGACAGGGTCCAGGCCTATATAGGACCAAAGATATTCGGTGGAGAAAAGGCCAAGAGTCCAATCGGAGGTATAGGAGTAGACTTGCCAGAAGATGCCTATATGCTTGAAAATATTGAATTTGATAGTGTAGGCAAGGATATATTGCTAGAGGGGGATTTAGTGAAATGTTCACAGGGATAGTTGAAGAAATAGGCAGCATCAAAAAGATTAGCAAGGGACAAAAGTCTGCTGTACTTACAATAGCTGCAAAAAAGATAATGGAAGATGTAAGACTAGGGGATTCAATAGCTGTCAATGGAGTATGCCTGACAGTGACTGAGTTCACTAGGAGTGAATTTTCGGTAGATGTCATGCATGAAACCCTTGATAGGTCATCATTATCATCACTTAAGATTGGCTCCAAGGTCAATATGGAAAGGGCCATGCCAGCAGATGGAAGGTTTGGAGGTCATATAGTATCTGGCCATATAGATGGAACAGGAAGGATTGTAGATATAAAAAAAGATGACAATGCCATCTGGTATAAGATTGAAGCAGGACAAAATATACTAAAGTATATAATAGAAAAAGGGTCTATAACTATAGATGGAATCAGCCTTACAGTTGCAAGGATAAGCGACAGGGACTTTTCGGTATCTATTATACCCCATACTCTGGCAAATACAATACTGGCCTACAAGGGTCTAGGGGATATCGTAAATCTAGAAAACGACTGCATAGGAAAGTATGTCGAGAAACTCTTGGGCCTAAAGAAGTTTGAAGACGAGATGGGTCAAACAGAAGGCAAGCAATCCAGAATAACAGAAGACTTTTTGTTGAAACATGGATTTTAGGAACAAAATAAAGGATGGTTTTTAGGGACAAAATAAAGTATGTTTTTTAAAACCAAAATAAAGTATGTATTTTTAGGTCCTAAAGAATGCAATTTAGAAAAAATGCACTTTTTAAGGAATAATCAAAATAAATTAATCAGTAAAGCTATAATATTTGGAGGTTTGATATGTTTAAATTTAACACAATTGAGGAAGTAGTAGAAGATTTAAGAGCAGGTAAGTTGATCCTTGTAACTGATGATGAAGATAGGGAAAATGAGGGAGACCTAATATGTGCAGCTGAATTTGCAACTACTGAAAACGTAACATTTATGGCACGTGAAGGTATGGGTCTAATATGTATGCCTATGAGCGCTGAATACTGTAAAAAGCTAGGACTTTCTCAGATGGTTACGAACAATACAGACAATCACGAAACAGCATTTACAGTGTCTATAGACCATGTTGACACAACTACTGGTATATCAGCAGTTGAAAGAGGTCTTACAGCTAGAAAGTGTGTAGAGGAAGGAGCAAGACCAGAAGACTTTAGAAGACCAGGTCATATGTTCCCCCTAAAGGCAAAGGATGCTGGTGTCTTGGTAAGAAATGGCCATACAGAGGCTACAGTAGACCTTTTGAAGATAGCTGGTCTTAAAGAGGTAGGCCTATGCTGTGAAGTGATGAAGACTGACGGTACTATGATGAGAACTCCAGACCTTATAGAGATGGCTGAAAAATACGACATAAAATTTACAACTATAAAGCATATACAGGAATATAGAAAAAGACATGACAAGCTAGTTGTGTGCTCTAGCATAGTGAGGATGCCTACTAAGTATGGTGAATCTACAGCCCATGCCTATGTAAATACCATAAATGGAGAGCACCATGTTGCCCTAGTAAAGGGTGATATAGGAGATGGAAAGGATGTACTGTGTAGGGTTCATTCAGAATGCTTGACTGGTGATGTATTTGGTTCTGAACGTTGTGACTGTGGAGACCAGTTTGCAGCGGCTATGAGACAGATTCAAGAAGAAGGAAGGGGAATCCTCCTATACATGAGACAGGAAGGAAGAGGTATAGGCCTAGTAAACAAACTAAAGGCATATGCCCTACAGGATACAGGTTTGGATACATTAGAAGCCAACCTAGCACTTGGATTTGAAGGAGATATGAGAGAGTACTACACAGGAGCTCAGATCCTAAAGGACTTGGGTGCCAAGACTCTTAGACTACTTACAAACAATCCAGACAAGATATACCAGCTAAGCGATTATGGTATGGAGATAGTAGAGAGGGTTCCTATTCAGATAGCTTGTACAGAGCATGATGAAAGATACCTACATACAAAGAAGGACAAGATGGGTCACCTACTAGACTTTGAAAAATAGACACGTATTTAGATTAGATAATATAAGAGCAATAATATATATAAAAAGATGAGGAGATAAAAAGATGAGAGTATTAGAAGGTTCATTAGTAGCAAAGCAGGCAAGAATAGGTATAGTAGCAGGAAGATTTAACGAATTTATAACATCAAAGCTAATAGCTGGTGCAGTTGATGCCCTAAAGAGACATGATGTAGATGAAGACAAGATAGACCTAGCTTGGGTACCGGGGGCATTTGAAATACCTCTTATAGCATCTAAAATGGCAAAGTCAGGAAACTATGATGCAGTATTATGCCTAGGAGCTGTAATAAGGGGCAACACTAGTCACTATGACTATGTGTGTGCAGAGGTATCAAAGGGGATTGCCCATGTTTCACTTGAAACTGGAATACCAGTTATGTTCGGTGTTGTAACTACAGAAAATATCGAACAGGCTATTGAAAGGGCTGGTACAAAGGCTGGTAACAAGGGATATGATGTAGCAGTTGGGGCAATTGAGATGATAAACCTTATAAAGGGTGAATTCTAATAAGGATCTTAAAATGGTGGTAGTATCTTTGGTCTACTACCATTTTTTTATTATTAGTGTTATTATATACTCATAAATAAGTCTTGAATTATGAAAGGATATATAGATTATGGAAGATTCAAAGAAATGGGCGATAGTGACTGGTGCCAGTTCGGGCATAGGAAGTGAGTTTGCCAAAATACTGGCTCAAAAGGGATATTCATTGATCCTCCTTGCGAGAAGGTTGGATAGACTAAGAGACCTTGAAGCAGATTTGAGGTCAAATCCTAGCAAGGGTCTAGATATCAAGATTATGAGTATGGATATAAGAAATACTAGTGATATAGCTAGGCTTATAGAAGAGACTAGTAATCTAGATGTAGAAGTTGTGATAAACAATGCGGGATTTGGAGACTTGGGAGATTTTGACCAAACCGATATAGAAAAAGAGATGGCTATGATAGATACCAACATCAAGGGTCTTCATATGCTGACCAAAGAATATCTAAAGGTCTTTCTTGAAAAGGACAAGGGTTATATCCTAAATGTGTCCTCAAGTGCTGGTCTGATGCCAGCTGGTCCTTATATGGCTACCTATTATGCTACAAAGGCCTATGTGACTAGTCTAACATCTGCTATAGCAGGTGAGCTAAGGGCCAAGAATAGCAAGGTGTATATAGGTCAGTTGTGCCCAGGACCTGTTGATACAGAATTCAATGATGTTGCAAACTGTAGCTTTTCATTGAAGGGAATACCAGCTAAGTACTGTGCAAAATACGCTATAGAATCCATGTTTAAATCTAAGGAGGTTATAGTACCGACTAGTAAAATGAAGTCAGCAGTATTCTTTTCAAAATTTTTACCTAGAAAAATCATAGTGGACATATGTGGTAGACAGCAAAAAAAGAAAAATGGTTCACCTACTGATTAGTAGGTAAACCAAAATGCTTGTCTAGTGAGTTCACATTCTATGTGGTAGCAGTCTTTTTCCTTGTCCTCACCATCCACCTGCATATATTGAGGGTCTCTTAAGACTATTTCAAACTTGTCTGAACCAAGTCTTTTGACATTATCTGTACATTCAAGATGACTTGCGTTTTTGATTAGTTTTGTAAGTAGTCTCAAAAATACAGGAAGGTTGATGTGGTGGGCAATTACAAGACCAATCTCGTGGTTATTTTGACTTGATAGGGGGTCTAGTTTGATACCAGAACCGAGGTAGGGATGGTTGGTAACAGAGGCTAGAATGATCTTGTCAAAATTATGAGCCTTTCCATTTTCAATCACAGTCATAGAAAACTTGCTATGTAGCTTAAAAGCCTCAACTACATGGTGGAGGTAGGAAAGCTTGCTAAGACCTATTTTGTTGAGCAATGCCTTTGAAGACTTAGTTGAGCTAAGGTGCACTATTAGCGAGTCAAAGCCAAAACCAAGGCTGTTGACAGCATAGTTAATAGACCCATCTTTTAGGCTTGTATATTTTATTATTTCAAGTTGGCCTGATTCCTTGCTATTAATTAGGGAATCAAGAAATGGTTCTGGTTCTGTCTGTATCTTTACAGCCCTATTAAAATCATTGCCAGTACCAGCTGAAAGATAGGCAATTGGTGTCTGAGATGATATTGACTGTAGACCGTTGATGGCTTCATGTAGGGTACCATCTCCTCCTATAACTACCAATCTTTTTTCGGGGTCATTTTCTATTTGTCTGTCTATTTCCTGTACTAGGCTAATAGCATGGCCCTTGTATTCAGTGACAAATACGCTCGTAACTATATTTTTTTTGAACAGGCATCCAATAACTTAGCTAAAACCTTAGTCCCTCTAGAAGATCCAGATCCCTTGTGGACTAGTATATATATATGCATTTGATTTTTCTCCTTGTCGATATAGATATGTATGATTTATTTCCTATCTCAAGCTATATTATATAGGACTTTTGAATATAATGCTATATATTATATTTTATAGCTACAAAGATTTTTAAAAGAGTGGTACTATTAGAATATATAATGAAATAAAATATGTTCACATATAAAGTATGTGTAACTATATATAAAGCATATATAGAGTATTCAAATTAGGCTTGTGCCGAATACTTGAATGAGGAGTGAGTGATATGATACAAAGTGACATTGAAATAAAGGTGGATAAGAGGGTGATTAGGGGGATAGTCACTAGACCACCTACAGAACAAAAAAAATATCCTATGGCCATTATCAGCCATGCCCTTATGTCGGATATGAGTAAGGATTTTTATATAGACCTTGAAAAATCCCTCAACGAGATGGGATTTGCAAGTATAAGGTTTGACTTTAATGGGCATGGGACAAGTGACGGAAGGCTTATTGATATGACCCTATACAATGAAGTTGAAGACCTAGAAGCTGTATTTGACTATGCAATAAAGCTTGATTTTGTGGATAGGCTGGGACTTATAGGTCATTCACAGGGGGGAGTTATTTCGAGTTTGCTAGCAGCCAAAAGAAATAAGCAAGTAGATTTTCTAGTGCTTTTGTCACCATCTGGAATCATGGAAGAATCTTGTAGGGCAGGTCTATTTATAAAGAAGATGTTTGACCCTGCTAATATACCACCAGTGCTTGGATATGGTAAAAAGGCAGTTGGTGGAGCCTACTTAAAATCATCCCAGGATATGGATATATATGTAAAGGCGAGAGGATATAAGGGACCTGTATGTATAATACACTCTAGAGAAGATGAGATGGTCCCAATTTACTATTCTGAAAAGTACCTTAGACTATATGAAAATTGTATGCTAAAGATAATAGATGCTGCTGACCATATGTTTTTGACTGGTGGTCAAGAAGCAATCAAAAGAATCAGTGGATTTTTAGGAGAGATGGACAAGAAGTTCGTCAAGGTAAGAAACCTACTAATAGGTAAGGGAAGGCCAAAAGTATGCATACCAATATTGGAAAATACATACTCAGAAACCCTAGCAGAGGCAAGGCGAATACTTAAGCGTTTTAAACCAGACATGATAGAGTGGAGGGTTGACTACCTAGAGGACTTATACAGTACTGATGATATGATATCCACACTCAAGGAGTTGAGAAGTATTATAGGCCATATGCCACTTATCTTTACATTGAGGACGAGGCATGAGGGTGGCATGGTAGATATTACCTATGAGAAGTATTCATCTATAAATAGGATGGTAGCAGCATCTGGATATGTTGACCTCTTGGATATTGAAATGCTAAATGATGACCAGAAGCCCAAATCTTTGGCAGGTGATATACATGAACTAGGTGGGCTTGTAGTAGGCTCTTACCACTATATTGATGGTAATGACCAGATGCTAAAGATAGACAAATTTGGTGATACTAAAGATGGACTCAGTGTAGACCAGATAAAGAGGATCATGTACAGGATGAAAGATCTAGGAGCGGACATAGGAAAGCTTGCTATTATGCCAAAGTCTAGAAAAAATGTCTTTGATTTACTAGAGGCCAACTACCAGTTGGATGAAGAGGATATAGGTATGCCTATAATTACTATGTCAATGGGTAAGGAAGGTATAGTATCTAGAATTGCTGGTCAGGTATATGGTTCATCAGTTACCTTTGCTACTGCTGGTAAAAATTCAGCACCAGGTCAGTTAGATGCCAATGATACTCTCAAGATATTGGACTATATAGATAGGAACCTATAAGATTTCCAAAAATACAAAAGAAAATACAAATAATTTTTAATTAATAACGAATATTAATATGATATACTCCTATTATATCCTAGTAAGATCTGTATGGATTTTAATATTGACTTACAAGGGTATGAGATTTGCATTAAATTATAAGATTCGAATTTTTATTAGGATAAGCTTATTAAGAATTACTATATTAAAATAGGAGGAATAGATGAG
This sequence comes from Peptostreptococcus anaerobius 653-L, assembly GCF_000178095.1. NCBI lineage: Bacteria > Bacillati > Bacillota > Clostridia > Peptostreptococcales > Peptostreptococcaceae > Peptostreptococcus > Peptostreptococcus anaerobius. The sequence continues at coordinate 17,809 of NZ_ADJN01000047.1, forward strand.
ATACATATATGTAGTGTTAGGTTTTATATCACTTGGTCTTGGTATGGTTGGAATAGCCTTACCGGTTTTACCGACAGTTCCATTTTTGCTACTTGCTTCATTCTTTTTTGCCAAGGGTTCAGAAAGATTTGATAGGTGGTTTAAGGCGAGTAAAATATACAAAAACCATTTAGAATCGTTCGACAGGGACAGGTCTATGACATTAAAAACCAAGCTTACCATATTGATACCAGTATCCCTGATGCTTTTATTTGCATTTTTTAGGTATGATATTCTACCTATGAGAATTACAATTGCAGTTTTAATAGCTTTTAAATACTACTATTTCTTGAAGGTTATAAAGACAATAGAAGCTTAGAACTAAATAATATAACAATAAACAGGTATATAGTCCAAGTGATTATATACCTGTTTATTGTTATTGGTTACAAATATAAAGAAATACTAAAAATAGATGAATTTATTTTTTTATAGTGATAAAATAAAGTAAAATAGCAATTTAAAATAAAGATTGACCTTGATCACTTGTACAATTAGTTAGTCCTTTATATAAGGGTCATTGAGCGGTGATTAAAGTTATTTATTTCAGGAGAATAATATGAAAAGATACTTACATATCTTATCTTTTGATGGCCTATCAAAGGTGGATATTGAAAAAATGAAGAGTTTGCCAAATTTTGGTGAATACTATAAGAAGGCTTCTGGCTGTATATCTGTGAGCAGTGTATACCCTAGCCTTACATATTGTGCTCATACTTCGATAGCTACAGGTTGCTATCCTAGTAGGCATGGAATAATTAATAATACAAAACTACAGATGGATAGGAAGAGTCCTGATTGGTATTGGCACGACAAGGATATAAGGGTGGATACCTTCCAAAATGTAGCTGCCAAGTCCGGCTATGACATACTGTCCATATTCTGGCCTGTTACTGCAGGTGCCAAGCATATTAAATACAATATGCCTGAGATATTTGCCAATAGAAAATGGCAGTCGCAGATTCTTGTATCGCTTAAAAACGGTAGCCCATATTTCCAGTACAAGCTAAATTCGATGTTTGGCAAGCTTAGAGATGGTCACAAGGAGCCTGAATTAGACAATTTTTCTCATGAGTCTTTCTTGTATTCACTTGAAAATTTTAAGGCCCATATAAATATGGTTCATTACATAGATCTTGACTGTCAAAGACATGAGTATGGATTTGACTCTAAAGAGGCTAACGATGCTTTGGAAAGATTAGACAAAAGACTTGGTGATATAGTCAAAAAGCTTAAAAAACTTGGAATTTATGATGAATCCACAATTGTGATTCTTGGTGACCACAGCAGTATTGACGGACATTCAAATATATATCCAAACTGCCTTTTGGAGAGGGCAGGACTGCTAACAAAGAATTCTCAAGGCATGGTAAAGGATTACAAGGCTGTAGTAAAATCGGCTGACGGTGCTGCCTATGTCTATGCAGATAAAATTGTTGGGGATGACCAGATACTAGCTGCTATAGACCCTCTTGTAAAGCTTGGAACAATAGAGAAGGTGTATAGGTCTGAAGAGGCTAGGGAATTAGGGGCAGATGTGGACTGTAGGTTTATGCTTGAAGCTGCCAAAGGATATTTCTTTATGAATGATGTAAAGGATAGACCTATAATAGAAGTTGAAGAGACTAGACCATATACTAGTGGAAAAGTATGCATCAATAACCACGGATACAATCCAAGTTTAAAGAATGATTATGAAACAGTGTTTTTTGCAGCTGGTAGGGGGATTAAACCAGGTGTATTTATAGATAGTATGAGTTTGGTTGATGAAGGACCGACTTTCGCATCTATGTTGGGTCTGAAGATGCTTGACACAGATGGTAGACCTATTAAAGAGATTTTGGAGGATTTTAATGACTAAAACTACTAAAAAAGAAAAAAGCTGGATTATGTATGATTGGGCTAACTCGGCATATTCAATGACTATGTTATCGACTATATTGCCTATATACTTTACATCGGTCGTTGGTGAAGCCGGTATATCCAAAGACTTGGCTACTTCATATTGGGGCTATACAAATTCAATAGCATCCTTGATAGTAGCTGTATTGGCGCCTATTATGGGAGGACTTGCAGACTATATGGGTGTTAAAAAGAAGTTTTTTAAGATATTCACTTTTACTGGAATTATATTTACTGGCTTGATAGCCTTTGTACCTCATGGAAGATGGATACCGCTATTGGGAATATATGTAATTTCACTTATAGGTTTTTCCCTATCTAATGTATTTTACGATTCTTTCTTAACAGATGTTACATCTGATGATAGGATGGATAATGTATCATCACTTGGCTATGCCTATGGTTATATAGGTTCTACTATACCATTTATAGTCTGTATGGCCCTTATCATAGGCGCTCAAAAGGGAGTAGTACCTATAAGCGTAACTCTTGCAACAAAGGGATCATTTGTAATTACAGCGGCATGGTGGTTTTACTACACACTTCCAATGCTCAAAAATGTAGAGCAGATTCATGGCAAACCATATAAAAAGTTTGCTGTTAGAGATACAGTAGATGATTTTATAAAGTCTTTTATAAAGATAAAAAGACATAAAAAGGCATTTGTATTTTTATTGGCCTACTTCTTCTATATTGATGGTGTAGATACGATAATTAGGATGGCAGCAAGCTTTGGTACAGCTATAGGTATATCTTCAACTAATCTCTTGGTTATACTTTTAGTTACACAGTTCGTGGCCTTTCCTTTTGCAATTATATATGGAAAGTTGGCAGAAAAATTTAATGGTAAAATAATGCTTTTGGTAGGGATATGTGTTTATATATTGATATGCATAGTGGCCTTCTTTATGACTAATGCTAGACAGTTCTGGATACTTTCGCTTTTAGTTGCCAGCTCGCAGGGAGGAATTCAGGCCCTATCTAGGTCATATTTTGCCAAGATGATACCTAAGGAAAATTCAAATGAATACTTTGGTTTTTACAATATATTTGGTAAGTTTGCAGCTATAATGGGACCATTTTTAGTTGCAGCTATAACTCAGATAACTGGTGAAGTAAGGTCTGGAGTATTGAGCTTGATAGGTCTATTCCTAATAGGTGCGGTTCTATTTATTAGGGCTACAAGGATAGAAGACGACTTTCGTATGAGAAAATTAAAATAAACATAAAAAAGAGGATAAAAACCAAACATTACTATATGAGCTAGATTATAGCTATCTCTTATTTGGTATATTATCCTCTTTTAATGTTATCTATAGGATGTGCGCCTTAGTGTATATACATTATTCAGCACAACAAGCTTGGTTGTGTTTTATTATGGCTTCTACATCATTTTCTATTTTCATATGTGCATCATGACCTCCTATTAAGCCCTTGCCTAGTTCGTTTATAATTGGGTACATTTTTCTACTGAATTGATCATAGTACTTTGGTGTAGAATTAGGGAAAGGTCTATCAAGTTTTTCCATTTGTGATAAGATGAGAACTGAATTTTTAACCTTTGAATCCGTCAAAGTCTTCGAAAGAGCGTCGTTACTTGCAGGCAGCAAGCCCGTATCCTTTGAGACCATGGATTGGATGTTCTTGCTTGTGTACCATTCTATAAATTTATTTGCTATATCCTTTTTCTTTGAAAAGGCAGATATAGATAGGGCGTTTGGATATACCAAAGTCTTTTTTGATGGTCCGGATTCACCAAGCATGTCCAACATTTCTACTCCGTTAAGGTCTTTTATAGTTCCTATTGAACCTATATATAGACTGGATTTTTTGTTTTTGAAATCACTTAGGGGATTTGATTCATTATCTGAAGCTTGAGCTACAAAGCCATTTGATATTAGGTTTTCTATAAATACAAGGCTAGTGTGAAGGTTATGACCTATAAATAGATTTTTATCTGCATCAAATATTTTTCCATCTCTTGCCATGATTATCGTATAAAGGGCTTGGTTTGACTCGTCTGATCTATCAAGCGATATTGATAGTGGATAATATTCAATTTTATCTTTTTTAAGTTTTTTAAGTATTTGTTCTAAATTATTGTTTTTTGTATCTAAATTTTCGTCTTCTAATATTTTTGAGTCAGCGAAAAGCCCTGAAATTTTGTTAGTATAAGGTATTCCTAATATATTTTTTCCGAATGCAAAGTAGTTAGTTGACTTAATGTCATTTAGAACTTGATCCTTGGGTTTTAAAATTTCAAGATAGCCACGAGACCTATACTGGCCTACTTGATCCCACCTTACTGCTACTACATCGGCCTCTGCTTTTTGATTGCTTGCAGACTTGATTAGGCTATTGTCTATATCCTTAAAACTAGACTTGACTAGATTTACCTTGTATCCAGATTCCTTTTCAAATAAAGAAAGTAGATCTCTACTAGGGGCCTGATCTTCTGGCATCATCAATGTTATTGACTTATTATTATCTCCTTTATTTGTTTCCTTTTTAGAATTTTCATTGCTTCCTGAACATCCAACTATACTTACTGAGACTACTGCAGCAGTAAGCAAGTAAGCAAATTTTTTTAACTTCATAAACGTCTCCTTTTCAATAAAAATATTTTTATTTATGTAATTAAATTAGATACTTGTTTGCAGTTTGAGATAATTACATAAACATATATATTATACTACCCATTCTTTTAAATTTGAATGAAAAAATTAAATGTATATATTAATATATGAATTATTTGGTCATTAAGTTAAATATCTAGTAAATAACTAGAAATAATGGTAAAATATTTGATGTAAGGCGAGAGAAAAGAGGTGGTATAAGTATATGAAGTGGGTTGACCATAAATTGGATGTAAAGGGAAGTCTCTTAATAGTTTTGGCTATAACATCTTATTTTATACTGGGCAAGGGTCTTTTTGAGGGAGTGCTACATTTTTTAAATGAGGATAAGGTATGGATGTCTGGTATATATGTAGCTGACTTTGTCTCTTATTTGGTGATATTGGCCGGATTTTACACTATTCTTAGAAAAATGGATAGGGCTCCTAAGCCCAAGACTCTTGAAGAGGAGAACCATAAGCACCAGTTTTATAGGGTTGTAATACTATTTGTTATATTGGTGGTATTGATTATATATAGAAAATTAAACCTAAAAATTTCTATATATGAGGTTAAAACAGTGTTTTTACTTGCTATAGGTATAGCGATGGTTGCTATAGATACTCTGACTAGAAGGGTTAGAAAGAAAAAACAAATCTTAGAAGGAGAAAAGTAATTTGAAGAAAATCTTATTGATAGCTACTGGTGGAACTATCGCCTCTAAGCCTACCAAGGTGGGTTTGGTGCCCAGTATAACAAGTCAGGAAATATTGGAGTTTGTTCCATCTATTTCTGATTATTGTTGTGTTGATGCTGTTCAGTTGATGAATATTGATAGTTCAAATATGAGTCCAGAAAAGTGGATTATGATAGCTAACTGCGTAAAGGAAAACTACGACAAGTATGATGGTTTTGTAATAACTCATGGTACTGATACACTGGCATATTCGGCAGCAGCCTTGTCCTATCTGATACAGAACTCGTCAAAACCGGTTGTAATGACTGGTTCACAAAAGTCTATATATCTCCAGGATACAGACGCTAGAAAAAATTTGAAAGATTCATTTATCTATGCCTGTGATGACAAGGCTTGTGGTGTACACATAGTATTTGATTCAAAGGTCATAGTGGGTACAAGGGCTAGAAAGACCAGGACACATAGTTATAATGCATTTGATAGTGTAGATTATCCTATAGTTGCAGTTGTATTTAATGATAGGGTTGTATACTATATTGAGGAATCTTATAAAGATGAGGTCGTATTCTATGACAGGTTAAACACAAATGTCAATGTCGTAAAGTTGATACCGGGTATGAGACCAGAGATATTTGAATTTATAGGTAGTATATCGGATGTTTTGATAATAGAGGGCTTTGGTGTAGGTGGTCTTCCTAGCTATGATGAAGAAAGGGCCCTTCTTGAAACTGTCAAGAAGCTTGAAAGTGAAGGCAAAATATTTGTAATGTCCACATCAGTACCTCATGAGGGAAGCAATATAGAGGTATATCAGGTTGGAAATGAGGCAAAGTCTAACCACAATATATTGGAGACCTACAATATGACTTTGGAGTCTACTGTGTGCAAAATGATGTGGATTACATCACAGACATCTGATATTGATGAGGTTGAGAGGATGTACTACAGCCCGATAGCCAATGATATAGTCCTATAAGCAATAATCAGGGACTATCTTATATATATTTTAATTTAAAGGAGGAGTGGTCTTATGGAAAGAGTAGCAGTCATTAGTGTCATACTGGAAGATGCCAAGGTATGTCAGTCTGAATTTAATAATGTAGTTGCCCAGTACCAGGACATAGTGAGAGGTAGGATGGGCATACCATTTAAGGACATGGGCATATCAGTAGTATCAATTACAGTTCTTGCTAGCATTGACAAGATTAACAGCTTTACAGGCAAGCTAGGAAATATCGACCATATAACTGTTAAAACTGCCATATCAAGGTCTATGGAAAATGAGCAAAATTAAAGATTTAATTGACAAGTTATACCAAGAGCATGACCTAAGGGATGAAGATCTCCTATATATACTTGACAATATAGACGAAGAATCTATAGACTACCTGTTTTATATGGCAGCTAAAACCAGGGATAGGCACCATGGTAGGAAGGTATATCTAAGGGGACTGATTGAATTTACAAATTATTGTAAGAGGGAGTGTTCATACTGCGGGATCAACGCCTACAACACAAAGGCCAAGAGGTATAGGTTGACCAAGGAAGAGATTTTGGCTACCTGCCTCCATGGAAAAGAACTAGGTTTTAATACATTTGTTCTTCAGGGTGGAGAGGATATGTATTATGATGATGAGAAAATGGCAGATATAATAAGGTCTATAAAGGACTTGGCACCAGATTCTGCCATAACCATATCCATTGGTGAAAGGTCCAAGGATAGCTACAGGTTATTGAGAGAGGCTGGTGCTGATAGGTATCTTTTGAGGCATGAAACTGCCAATGAAGAAACCTACAAAAAACTCCACTCAAAGTCATATTTTAAAGACAGGCACCAATGCCTTAAAGACCTAAAGGACTTGGGATTTCAGGTTGGTTCTGGATTTATGGTAGGTCTACCGGACTACACAAATTCAGACTATGTAAAAGACCTTAGGTTTTTAAAAGAGCTTGAGCCTGCTATGGTAGGGATGGGACCCTTTATTGCCCATGAAGATACACCTATGAGGGGAAATTCTTCAGGGACTATCGAGAAGACCACGACCCTACTGGCTATAATAAGGCTACTTATGCCTAGAGTTTTGCTACCTGCTACTACAGCCCTTGCAAGCATAGGTGAATCAGGACGAAAAAGAGGTCTTGATGCAGGTGCAAATGTAATAATGCCCAACCTCACACCTATGGTCCATAGGGGAGACTATTCTCTTTATAAGAACAAGAAGTCTACAGGCTCAGAATCAGCTGAGGCTCTAAATCTTATAAAGGAAGAGTTGGAGTCATATGGATATGAGTGTGATATGGCAAGGGGCGACAGCAAGGTAATTTATCGCTAACAAAAAAGATCAATGAGTTTCTAATTTGAAAGGATGGTTTATAATGAACAGAATGAGATTTGAGGAAAATATGAAGATTGATAGAGACTATGTCCTATCATTGATTGAGGGTGCAAAGGATACTACTGATGAAGAGATAGACAGGATACTTGAAAAGGCCAAGGATAAGAAGGGCCTAGACCATAGTGAAATAGCTGCCCTACTGGAAATTACTAGAGAAGACCAGGCTCAAAAGTTATTTGAGATAGCTGGTAAGATTAAAAGAGACGTGTACGGTAACAGGGTAGTGCTTTTTGCACCTCTTTACATTAGTGACTACTGCGTAAATAACTGTGTCTATTGTGGATACAAGTGCAAGAACAAGTTCAAGAGAAGAAGACTGACTATGGACGAGATACGCAAGGAGGTTGAAATTCTTGAGCAGATGGGTCACAAGAGACTAGCCTTAGAGGCAGGTGAAGACCCAGTGAACTGTCCTATAGATTATGTGTTGGAATCTATAAAGACAATCTATGATACATATGAAAAGAATGGCGTTATAAGAAGAATAAACGTAAATATTGCAGCTACTACTGTAGAGAATTATAGAAAATTAAAAGAAGCTCAGATAGGAACATATATCCTATTCCAGGAATCATATGACGAAGAAGTATACAGAAAGATGCATCCTAACTGCATAAAGGGAGACTATGACTATCATACCACTGCCTTTGATAGGGCCATGGAGGGTGGAATAGATGACGTAGGTGCTGGAGTCTTGTTTGGTCTTGCTGATCCAAAGTTTGAGGTACTTAGTTTGATGCTCCACAACCAGCACTTAGAAAAGAAGTTTGGAGTAGGTTTCCACACTATATCTGTACCAAGGCTCCGTCCTGCAGAGGGTGTAAATCTAGAGACATTCCCTAACCTAGTTGATGATGAAATGTTCAAGAAGATAGTAGCTATTATAAGGCTAGCTGTCCCTTATACAGGTATGATACTTTCAACTAGAGAAGACGAAGAAATGAGAAAGTTTCTACTAGAGTATGGTATTTCTCAGGTGAGTGCTGGATCTTGTACTGGAGTTGGCGGTTATGAAGAGGCTGCCAATGGTAGAAATATAGACCAGTTTGAAAAGGCAGATGAAAGAACTCCAATAGAGGTCATAACTGATCTTATAGACAATGGTTATATACCAAGCTACTGTACAGCTTGTTACAGGACTGGTAGGACAGGTGAGAAATTTATGTCTATAGCCAAGTCTGAAAAGATCCACTATATGTGTAAACCTAACGCCCTTACTACCTTGATGGAGTATGCAGTTGACTACGGTGATGAGGAGTTTCTTAAGAAGGCTGAGAAGTTTGTAAGAGACCAGGCTTTTACAATAGACAGGGAAGATATAAGAGAATTTACTATATCTAATATACAGAAATTAAAAGATGGTCAGAGAGATCTTTATATATAGGTGATAAGATGAGTACACCTTTAGGAAATAGAAAGAACATAGTTCTCTTGGGTAGGAGAAATTCTGGTAAGTCCTCTATATTCAACCTGCTTATAGACCAAGATAAGTCCATAGTAGCTGATTATCTGGGAACTACAACAGATCCTGTCTACCATATGATGGAGCTATTACCATATGGACCTGTTAAGATAGTAGATACTGCTGGAATTGATGATGAAGGTCTTGTAGGTCAAAAGAGGGTTGATAAGACAAGGCTGGAAATAGAGGATGCAGACCTATTGGTATATGTCATAGATGCCAATGATTTTTGTTCGGGAGATATATACCTAGAATATGAGTCTATGGTTGCTAAGCCAACAGTATATATAGTCAATAAGTGCCACGACTCAATCGATAGGGACCATATTAAAAGCAAGATAGAAAGTTATATAGAAAAATATAAGCAAGTAAAAGAAGATAATGAAAAAAATAATAAAAAGGAAAAAAATAGCTCAAAAGAGGGGCCTAGTATAGTTTTTACCGACCTAGTGTATTCAAGGCAAGAGTCTAGAAAACTAATAATAGAGAGTCTAGTTGATATATTGTCATCCCTAGAACCTGATAGAGGACTGATTGACGGACTGATAAGACCTGGTGACAAGGCATTACTGGTTGTTCCTATAGACTCTGAGGCACCCAAGGGGAGACTTATTCTTCCTCAGGTCCAGGTCATTAGGGAGTGCTTGGACATGGGGGTCATGGTCAGCCTTGTAAGAGATTTGGAATTAAAAAGAGCCCTTGAAGAGATGGGACATATAGACCTAGTTATAACAGATTCTCAGGTATTTAAAGAGGTAGCTAGTCTAGTTAATGAGAGCATAGATTTGACAAGTTTTTCCATTTTGTTCGCTAGGCAAAAGGGAGATATAGACCATCTAGTGAGAGGGGCAAGGCATATAGAAAAATTAAGGGATGGTGATAGGATCCTGATTGCAGAATCCTGTAGCCATACTTCCAACCACGAAGATATTGGAACAGTAAAGATACCAAACCTTATAAGAAATAAAACAGGCAAGGATATAGAGTTTGACTTTAGCCATGGTAAAGACTTCAAGAGGGACCTTTCTAAATACAGCCTAATCATCCAATGTGGTGGATGTATGCTGACTAGGTCAAATATGATGGTAAGAATAAATAGGGCAAGGATGGCAGGAGTACCTATAACGAATTACGGGGTTGCACTGGCATATCTAACAGGTGCCCTAGATAGGGTGGTTTACTAATTTTGCCTCATTCATAATATTTTTAGAAAGTATACTAAAGGGTATATAGAAATATAAGAGAATAAAGGTTATAATATATAGTATAAATATAATAGAGTATGTAGTAATACCAACTATATACTCTATTATTATTAATTGAAGATTTTATATGGAGGATATCAAATATGAACACTACGATAGAAACACAGTTAAACCATAAGACGATAAGAAAGTTCAAGGACAAGCAGATTGATGGTCCTATAGTGTCTACATTATTGGAAGTAGCCAACAGGACTGCATCTAGTACAGGTATGCAGACATATTCTATAATAAGAATAACAGACCAGGACAAGAAAAATGCAATATCTAAAATATGTGGTCAAGCATATGTAGCAGAGGCTCCAGAACTATGGATATTTGTAGTTGATGCATTTAGAAATGCAAAGATTGCTTCAGAACAGGACTGCAATCTTGAATCTAGAAGGGACATGGATAGGTTCTTCCAAGGATTTACCGATGCCATTCTTGCAGCTCAGAATGTTACTGTTGCCTTAGAGTCCCTAGGTCTAGGTGGAGTATATCTTGGAAGCATACTAAATGACTCAGTTGAGATGACAAGAGTACTTAATTTACCAGAGTTCACATTCCCAGCACTAGGTCTAGGATTTGGATATCCTGACCAGGAGCCACAGCTAAAGCCTAGAATGGATCTAGACCTTAAGGTATTTGAAAATGAATATAAGATATTTGATAATTACATGGAAGAGATAAAAGATTATGATGAAGTAATGACAACATATTATGATCTTAGAAATGCAAACCAGAGGGTTGATTCATTCTCTAAGCAGGTTATAGCTAGACTAGAGGGTGCCACAGAGAATCGTTCGGGAATACTAAATACAGTTCTTAGACAGGGCTTTGATCTTTGCCTTACATATGTACCTGATACGGATATCAAGACTATGTTTAAGAAGCCACCAGCAAAGAAGGAAGAGAGTTCATTTACAAAGAGCAAGTCTGGTTTAGAATTTGATACCAAGGTAATCGACTTATTTGACCAGCACCCTTATGTAAAGGAATATCTATTAAATATAAATCCAAAATTTAATCAGTTAAAGACCCTAAGTGCATCAGAAACCCTAAGAGTTATGACATTAAACGATCTAGCAAGTCTAGCTGGTATGCCTACAGATTCAATGATATACATGATAGAGTCCAGAATAGATGAAGAGTAAGTTTTAATTAAAATACACACTGTAATGGTGTTTTTGATATATCTTAAAACAAAAATTTAAATGTATAATTAATAAGATTAGATTTAAATGGGAACTTAAAAATGAAATATGATGTTGAACTTATGAAAGGAGGTCTATATGAAGTGGAGAGATAAGGATATCAATGAACCCAATGTATTTCTAGAAGAGGATTTTTATACGAATGTGGATAAAAACTTAAAAATTGATGAAACTCTTTATGAAAATAAAAGTAACAAAAGACCCTATGATAAGTTTGATAAAAATTCTAGAATTAAGTTTTATGTTATTTTGACACTTATAGCTGCACTTGTCATAATAATATTTGCCTGTATATTTATCAAGAGCGATAGGGAAATTGTGAAATATGAAAGTATGGCTAAGGAATACTACAAGGCAGGTAATTACAAGGAGGCTGCGGTCATATACGAAAAACTATACGAAGAGACTGGTAATATAGAATACAATATTGAACGTTCAAATGTATCAAGGCATATAGAGGCTGATGAAATAATAAGGGAGGCATCTAATGAAGTAAAATTAGGTGGGTATGAAAAAGCTATTGAAATATTATTGACGGTAAATCCACTTGATGATACAACGGCCAATAGGGTATTTCAGATAAAAAGTCAGGCCAGCTCAAAATGGCTTTCTCATATAGAAAAAGATATTGAAGATAAGAAGTATCAAGATGCAAAGACTGAAATAATGAGGTTTTTAAACCTGCAACCCAATCACGAACAAGCGATTGAAATAAAAAAGAAGATAGACAATAAACTATATTAGGAGGTACTTATGGAAGTATTAGATTGTATAAGAAATAGAAGAAGTGTAAGAAGTTTTACTGATAAAAAAGTAGAATATGATACTATAAAGGAACTGTTAGAGATAAGTTCTTGTGCACCTACAGCCCAATACTGGCAACCTTGGGGATTTGTAGTTATTCAGGACAAAGAAGAACTAAAGAGATTGTCTGATAAGGGCTTAGAATACATAAGGGCAAATATTGACAATTTACCACATTTTCACAAGTACAGGGACTTGTTTGACAATCCAGACTACAACCTATTCTATGATGCGCAGACTCTGGTAATTGTGTATGGAGATAAGGACTCTCATTGGTATATGCAGGACTGTTCTTTATTTACACAGAACTTGATATTAGCTGCATTTGACAAGGGGATAGGGTCTTGTTGGATAGGATTTGCAGAAGAAATATTGGAAAATGATGAGTTTAGAAAAAAATATAATGTGCCAGACAACTATTCAATAGTTGCACCTATGATCTTAGGATATATACCAAAGGACCAGAAGCCACCTAAGAGAAGGGCTCCAATTATATTTAATGAAAGTATCTAATTAAGGAAGTGATGAAATGACTTTAACTACAACAGTATCAGTGGCCCTCATAGTATTTCTGGGCATATTTTCTCAGTGGTTGGCATGGAAGATATCTAAGCCTGCAATTGTAATAATGAGTGTTTGTGGCTTAATTGTAGGTCCTATGTTCGGTCTGATTATACCAGAAGCCATAATAGGAAACAGCCTTTACAAGTCTATAATATCTCTATCAGTGGCACTGATTTTATTTGAGGGTAGTTTGTCCCTTAATTTTGAAGAGATAAGGGATACCAAGATGACTATCAAGAGGATAGTTATATATGGAGCCTTTATAGCGTGGGTACTAGGAAGTGCCTGTGCGTATTTTGTAGGTGGACTATCAATAACTACATCACTTGTAATAGGAGCAATATTAATCGTAACAGGTCCGACCGTTATACTGCCTCTTTTGAGACAGGCAAAGCTAGATAGGAAGGTTTCCTCTATACTCAAGTGGGAAGGTATACTTGTTGATCCATTGGGGGCAATACTCGCTGTATTTTCTTTTGAACTTGCTAGAGTATTCACATCTAGTGACGCTAGTATGGCCATATTGGTCAAGTTCGGTATAGGTGTTGTGATATCTGTAATTATAGGCCTAGCAATTGGATATTTTACGGGGATTGCCTTACAGAAAAATTTCTTTCCAGAGTACCTAAAGGCGGCCATAGTAATGTGTCTTGTGATAGGAGCCTATACACTAGGTGATACGGTAGCCCATGAGACAGGTCTATTGTCTGTTACGGTCATGGGTGTTGTAATGGCAAATATGCATATTAGGTCTATAGAAGATGTGAAACACTTTAATGATAATATTTCAGTCCTGTTGACATCTTCAGTATTTATTATGTTGACAGCATCTCTATCAAGAGAACTTTTGGTAAATATATTTAGACCAGAGATACTTATGTTTGTATTGGCTATGCTATTCGTAGTAAGACCCCTATCAATATGGTTGTCAACTATAGGAGCAGATCTTAGTAAGGAAGAAAAATTACTCTTAGGTTGGATTGCGCCGAGGGGGATAGTAGCCCTTACAGTAACTGGTTATTTTTCTAATCTCTTGATAAGTGAAGGTTACGAAGATGCTAGGATGCTCCTTCCACTTACATTTGCACTTGTGGTTGTAACAGTTGTCGCCCATGGATTTTCTATACAACCTCTCGCCAAAAAGCTAGGTATAGCCCATGATGGAAAGCCAGGTCTTTTAATTGTTGGTTCAAACAAGTTTTCAGTTGCATTTGCAGACTTTTTGTCCCATCTTGAAATACCTTGCTTGATAGTAGACTATGCTGATAAAAATATAGAGCTGGCAGCTGCCAATGGCATAGACCACCACCAAGGTGAGATATTGTATGAATTAGAGAATTACAACCTAGACCTTGTAATATATAAGAAACTACTTATAAATACTCCAATACCCCTATACAATGTCCTAGTTTCAAACGAGCTTACAAATAAGTTTGGAGGCGGTAATGTATGTATAGTGAATGTATTGGGAGACAAGTTTAGGAACCAGTTTAAGGAATTAAAAAATATTAAATCACCTAGGTTGGGAGATTATAGGGCTACTCATTTGAAGCTAGTGAGTCTTATAGAAGAAGGCTATGTTTTTAAGGCTACAAAAATAGATGAAAATCTTACAGAAGAAAGCTATTACGAGAGTTCTGACTATAGACGTATAAATATATGCTCAATAGACCAGGACGGGGACATAGAGTTTTTTACTACAGCACACCATCCTAGAGTAGGAAATGGTGATTATATAGTTTCCCTATCACCAGCAGACCCTCATGATACTGGAGAGGAACAATATGTTAACATAGACAGTTCAGAGCTATATTGCCTTGTTGACACAGAATAGTTATATATAATGGCTATATAGAGTATATGTACAAAATATGTATGTAAAATATATGTATAAAATAGGTGTGTAAAATAAATATATACCTACATAGAATAGACCTAAAATAGTACATAGGTTTAAGCTTAAAAATTAAAGGGCCCTTGCAGTAATATGGCAGGGGTCCTCTTTTTATCTTGATTAATTTCTTGGATATGGTCTTGATTTAGTTTACTTATTGTGTTATCATTTAGTGTACGATATCAATATAGTATTGATTAATGCACGTTTGCAACTAGTCAACTGTAACTCTCATGGGGGTGTACCGGTTTCGACGTGGGTTTTGAACGTGAGGCTGCATGTCGTGTTACTCTGGGTCACGTAAAAACTGGGGAAATTTAAAACAAACGCAAACGAAAATAATTTATTAGCTGCCTAGTTGCAGCTCGTCCCTCTTAGACCTCCTGCCGTTTAAGAGCTGACGTCATTTATGCAGGGTACTGCTCTTGGGGTGTCTTGACCTTGAGTTGAACAATTAAGACTGGACAAATCTAAAACCTGTCAATCGGTGTTAGAGGAGTCGAGATAATAAAAGATATGACTAAACATGTAGATGCAGCATGGAATGGGCTTACGGACAGGGGTTCGACTCCCCTCATCTCCACCAATTAGATAATGCAAATGGTGAACACATTGAAATTACTAGCCTTCAAGGTTTGGTAGTTTCTTTTTTATTGTCAAAATAACACAATTGTACTGCAATCAGATTGAACCACAAAAAAAGAGGCCTATGTGTTGCAAGTACATAAGCCTATTTCGAGATATTTGTCTTTTTAATTTCTATTGAGCCGCTTTTAAATAAAAAATCTATAATTCTATCTTTTCCACAAGTTTGATAATAGCCCTATATTCTACTGTGGCATCAACAAGTTTGAATAACTTCAATTTATATCCACTTTCTTCATTATATATCTTCTTCATCATAGGTAGTACTTCAAATGCTTTTTCAAGAAGTTCTTCATTATCCTCAATAAAAACAGCCTTGCCATAGTATCTAATAAAATCATTTTTTATGGTAGCACATATTTCTGCCATTGGGTTTTCTTGAAGCTGTCTATAAACTTCTTTAAAGTCACCAACACCAAAGTAGATAGTATCGTCAATTAACATATGAAAACCTAGCGGTCTGCACTTTGGTACGTTTCCATTTACTGTTGCTAGATAATAAACTCCAGCCTTAGTTAAAAATTCACTGATTCTCTGCTCGTTGCTCATTTTACTTACCTCCATTTATATATAAATCAAAAAGTATGACAATTTCAGTATACATCGATGATTATAAAAACACAAGTAAAATAGTTATCTAAGATGGATAAATCCTTTAGTATATATAGACTATAGGTAGTTTTTTATGGTATATTATTAAGTATGTTATTAAGAAGAGAAATAATAAAAATTTGAGAAAGGGGATGAAAAATGAAAGAGATAAAAAAAACAAGGTCTTATAGCCTAGAACAGTACGCTAAATTTTTGATACCGTCAATTATAGGTATAATAATATTTATGTTGCCAGTTAAAGAGTTTGATCCTGAGATAAATCAGGACAAGGTGACTATTCCGATAGCATTTGTTGCTTCATTTATACAAAATCATATAGGCTCTATTCTTCCGGGATTTATAGTATTGGTTCTTATAGTATCAGCGGTTGGAAGTTTGTTGGTGAAATTTAATATTGTAAAACCAAAATCTGCTTATGTAAGGGGATTATTTGATCAAACGCCAGTCTGGTTTATAACTAGGATCCTTGCAATGATATTTGTTTTGATGTCCTACTTCAAAGTAGGGCCAGAATTTATAATATCTAAGGATACTGGTAACTTTATTTTAAACAATCTGCTTACAACTCTATTGGTTATATTTGTTTTTGCTGGTTTGCTACTTCCTTTGTTATTGGAGTTTGGGCTGTTAGAATTTGTTGGAACGCTACTTGTTAAATTTATGAGGCCCATTTTTACACTTCCAGGAAGATCAGCGGTTGACTGCTTTACTTCATGGTTGGGAGATGGTACTCTAGGTGTTATGCTTACAGCCAAGCAGTATGAAGATGGCTTCTATTCTGAAAGAGAGGCGGCAATAATATCCACTACATTCTCAGCTGTTTCAATAACATTTTGCCTAGTAGTATTAAAACAGGTAGATTTGGCTAACTTATTTGTACCCTACTATATTACTATATGTGCAGTGGGTGTTATATGTGCTATTATAATACCAAGAATACCACCTCTGTCAATGAAAAAAGATAAGTATATAAACGATGGTGAGGTATTGGACGAGAGTATACCTTCAGGTGAAACATATTTTTCTTGGGGACTTCACAAGGCTATATCTAAGGCTGAAGGTCATGAGGGTATTGTTAAGTTTATGGAAAATGGTGTTAAAAATGCTCTTGATATGTGGATAGGTGTGCTACCTGTAGTAATGGGATTTGGTACTATTGCCCTAGCAATATCAAATTATACTCCTATATTTGAGATAATTGGACAGCCATTTATACCACTTTTAGAGTTATTGAAATTGCCAGAGCCAGTAGCAGCTTCAAAGACTGTGCTAGTAGGATTTACTGATATGTTTATTCCGTCAATTATTGCAGGCGCAGAGATTAAGAGTGAGCTTACTAGGTTTGTTATAGCTACTTTATCTGTTACGCAGCTTATATATATGAGTGAGGTAGGGGCATTGATAATAGGTTCTAGAATACCTGTTAATGTCGCAGAGATTTTTATTATATTTATAGAGAGGACAATTTTGTCGTTAATATTTGTTACCTTGATAGCTAGGTTTGTACTACAGCTTGCTTAGGTGATAGTAAATAATATTTAATCGGCTATAAAATAATATAAAAATATGGAGGATGTATATTGATTAGAAAAAAAATGAAAAAGAAAGTATTAAACATGGCTATATCATTTGAAATGATACTGGCTATAGTGATACTATTAGTTGTTTTACTGGGAACTTTCGATACGCTTAGGGTGATTTATGCAACATATATAGTAGACTACAACCATCCGATAGACTACGGCCAGTTAAATGGTATATTCGCTCATATCTTGCTCTTGGTTATTGGGGTAGAGATAGCTATAATGCTAACCCTACACAAGCAGTCTGCCCTTCTAGAAGTTTTGATGTATGGCATAGCTAGGAAGATGCTTTTACTACCAAAAACAGATGGTATGCTTGAGATATTTTTAGGAGTAGTAGCAATAGGTGGGCTATTCCTTATAAGAAAGTATCATATAGATGAAGAGAATGAATCTAAGGAATCGGATGAAAATAATATAAACACAACAACACAAGAAAATTAGGGTATAATTCGATTTTAGAGTTAAAAAATAAAGTGAATAGATAATAAAAATACAAGAGTGCAAGTATATACAATATGTTATTACTTGCGCTTTTTATATTGATTTAAATTTATCAAGGTGGTATACTAGTATAAAAGACTAGATGGGGATGATATAATATGAGTAAGCCTAATACTGCAGAAGAAATATACATCGATCTTCTGAACAGAATAATTAGCCTTGAGCTTGAGCCTGGTCAGAAGATAAGTGAAAATGCTATTTCTGAGGTATATGGAGTGTCTAGGTCAGTTGTTAGGAATTCGTTTGCCAGACTTATGCAAAATGGATTTTTGGTAGTTTACCCTCAGAGGGGCACATATGTAAGTAAGATAGACCTTGATTATATTAGAACGGCCCTTCTCATAAGAATAGCTATCGAGAAGGAGATGCTTTATAGGTTCATGACAAAAGGCAATATGAAAGAAACTATCAAAAAGATGGAAGAAAATGTGAATGAACAGGAAAGATTTTACTATGCAAGTGAATATATATCAGAGTTCAAGGAACTTGATGAAGCATTTCATGAGTGCATAATATTGAGTGTTGAAAACAAAAACGTACTTAAAACATTAAATGAGCAGCTACTTCATATAAGTAGATGGAGAAAAGTGTACGTCAAGTCTGGGTACAGGATATCACACCTTGTAGACGAGCACAAAGAAATACTTGCAGCTATAAAGGACAACGACGTGTCTAGGGCTATGGATTGTATGTCCAAGCATATAGATACAATATCAGCCGTTATAGGATTCAATAAAGAATTTCTTCACTATGTGAAAACAGATGACTAAAAAACTAGGCCTTTAGTCTAGTTGATTATGGGATTAGTAATTTTAGTATCTAATATATAAACAGTGAAAGACTTTGTTAAAATTTTTTTAACAAAAGTCACTTAGGTTATTTACTTATCCAGATAAAAGTGGTAGAATAATCTTGTAGATATAACTGGTATACAAGTGTACTGAAACATAAAATATTTGTGTAGGTTTCTATGATTTTTTAAATATTATTGATAAAACTTATAGTAAAAACCATGTGAAAACATTTATTCTATAGATTTTTGTTATACAAGGTTATGGATTCTGATAGGAGGCAGTTGTGGAATTAACAAATAAAACAATAAGTGAGTACCTAGAAGATAGGGCTGAAATGACTCCGGAAAGTGCCTTTATTAGACATGGAGAGGAGATTTATACGTGGAAAAGTGTTAATAATATAACTAGTAAGATGGCCTTAGTCCTTCTTGAACAGGGCGTTAAAAAAGGAGATAAGGTTGGCATTTATGGTGCGAATAGCTCTAGTTGGATTATAATATTTTTTGCCCTACAGAAGATAGGCGCTGTTGCAGTTTTGATTAATTCTTGCTACAAGGAAAAAGAATTATATGACTGTATAAAAATTGCTGACATGAAGTTTCTTTTTTATACTACTTTGTGTACAGGTTATACTTGTGATCTTATAGTAGAAAAGCTAAAGAAGAGAAGCGACTTGAAAAAAGTTAATTTTTACAAAATAGAGCACACATATGAAGAGTGGATGAAAATAGAAAAGAGAGAGTGTAAAATCAAAAAAGGTATATTTGACAAACCAAGCTCTGAAGATACTGCTTGTATCCTATTTACATCAGGTACTACCAACATATGCAAGGGTGTAATATTATCACACAGATCTCTTGTTAATAATGCCAGAGAAGTATGTGAACAAATGAGATGGACAGAAAAAGACAGTATGTGTTTAGTTGTTCCTCTATTTCACTGTTTTGGAGTCAATGTGAGCTTATTGACCAGTTTGATAGCTGGAATGACTGTGACTCTTTTAGACAAGTACAAGACGGTGAGCGTATGTGAAGCGATAGAAAAATACAAATGTACAGTATTAAATGGTGTTCCGAGTATGTTTTTGGCTATGACAAAGAATCCTAAGTTTGATGAGTTTGACCTTTCAAGCTTGAAGAGTGGTATAATAGCCGGTTCACCTATATACAAGGAAGATTATATAGGAATATGTAATAAATTAAAGGGAATGAAATTACAGACGTCATATGGACTTACTGAAGCATCACCTTGTGTTTCAATATCAGACTACGAAGACAGTATTGAAAAAAAGGCGGTTTCTGCTGGCAAGGTTATAGACCATATAGATGTTAGAATAATAGACTTAGATACAGGTAAGGAATGTCCAAGGGGACAAGTCGGTGAGATATTCGTAAAGGGATACAATGTCACAAGTGGCTATCTTTCATCGGATCCTGTTGTCTGTGACGCTGTTAGGCCAGATGGTTGGTTGAAGACAGGAGACTTGGCTTATATGGATGAAGACTCATACTTATATATTGTAGGTAGAAGGAAAAATCTAATTATAAGAGGTGGGGAAAACATATCCCCTCAGGAAATAGAAGAATGCATCAAAGACTATAACAATAAACTTGATGTATTGGTTATAGGTGTAAAATCAGATGTCCTACAAGAAGAGATTGTTGCGGTAATCGAAGGTAGACAAGATGATGAAATGGTAGGGAAAATAAAGGAATATATGAGAGATAGTATAAGTTCCTACAAGATACCTAAATACTTTGTGTTTATCGAGTCTTTTCCTAGGAATGCGACAGGTAAGATAAACGAAAAGGCTTTAAAAGAGATTGTTAATGAAAAACTTAAATAAATATCATTAATTTGTTGTAATTCATTGAATATTATTTTTTGGGAGGTAATGTAATGAGCACAAGAAAGAGACCATTAGAAGGAGTAAAGGTAATAGAACTTGCAAACTTTATAGCAGCTGCAACTACAGGAAGATTTTTAGCTGACTTAGGTGCAGATGTAATAAAGATTGAAAGTGCAAAGGGAGACCCACTAAGATATACGGCTCCAACTGAAGGTAGACCGCTTGATATGCACGAAAATACAACTTGGGAATTAGAAAATGCTAATAAGAGATGTATATCTCTAAATATGAAGGATCCTAAGGGTAAAGAAGCTTTCTTTAAGCTACTTGATGATGCAGATATACTTATAACAAACTGGAGAGTACAGGCACTACAGAGAGCTGGACTTGACTATGAAACACTAAAGGTTAAGTATCCAAGCCTTGTATACGCTATTTGTACAGGTTATGGTGAATACGGTCCTGATAAGGATCTTCCAGGATTCGACTTTACAGCTTTCTTTGCTAGAGGTGGATATCTTGAAAACCTTAGACAGAAATCTGATGTTCCAATGAACGTTGTTCCAGGACTTGGTGACCACAATGTTGGTATCAACCTAGCTGCAGGTGTACTTGCTGCATTATATCACGCTAAATTAACAGGCGAAGGTGAAAAGGTTGAAACAAGTTTATTCGAATCAGCAATATTCAATATGGGTATGATGGTTCAGGCTGCTCAGTATCCTGACTACGGTACTCCATATCCAATAAATATAAGAGAAGCTAACAATCCATTTAACGCTTGTTGGATGACTAAGGACGGAAGATATGTTCAGACTTGTATGCCTGACTACAATACTTACTTCAAAAAGTTCTTAACAGCATTAGAGCTTATGGATATAGTAGAAGATGAAAGATTCTTCCCAGTGCAGAACTTACATGCAAACGACCTAGGAACTACAGTATATGATAGAGTAATGGCTAGGTTTGGAGAAAGAGACTTTAGCGAATGGTCAAAGGTACTTACAGATGCTGACATCCCATTTGCTCTAGCTAAGAATTGGGAAGAACTATTAGAAGATGAACAGGCATGGGCAAATGACTGCTTCTACAAGATGAAGTATCCAAGTGGTGAAAGAATACTTTGTAAGCACCCAGTTAAGTACCATGAAATGGGACCTACTCCATACAACAGAGGACCATACATCGGTGAACATGGTGTTGAAGTAATGAAGGAGTTAGGATACTCTGATGAAGACATCAAGCAGATGTTAGAAGACAAGACTCTATATGTTTGGGAAGACAAATAGAGATAAGAAATATAAGTGATAGTAGAGAAGGTAGAAAATATGAGTGATATATACACAATGGGTATTGACATTGGATCAACATCATCTAAATGTGTAGTGCTTAAGAATGGTAAAGATTTAGTTAGTAGCGGCGTCGTCAATCTTGGCGCCGGTACTAAAGGTGCCGATCAGGTTATAGAAAAGGTACTAGCTGACTGTGGTATCAAGTTCGAAGATCTGAATGTGATTGTTTCCACAGGATATGGTAGAAATTCTTACGACAGTGCAAAGAAGACTATGAGTGAACTTAGCTGTCATGCTAAGGGTGGTACATATATCTTCGGACCTGTAAGAACTATTATAGATATAGGCGGACAGGACATAAAGGTACTAAAACTAAATGACAAAGGGATGATGACAAATTTCTTGATGAATGATAAATGTGCAGCTGGTACAGGTAGATTCTTAGAGGTTATGGCTGGAGTACTTGATGTTAAGCTAGCAGAACTAGGTGACTTAGACAAGTTAGCAACTGAAAAAACACCAATATCTTCAACTTGTACAGTATTTGCAGAATCAGAAGTAATATCTTGTATGGCTAAGAAAATACCTATTCCTAATATAATTAGGGGTATACACGCTTCTGTTGCTACAAGAGTTGCAGGTCTTGCTAAGAGAGGTGGATTAACAACTCCAGTCGCTATGACTGGTGGTGTTACTAAGAACTCAGGAATAGTAAGGGCACTTAGCGAAGAGTTAGAAACAGATATCATGATTTCGGAAATTTCTCAGTTGGCAGGCGCAATTGGAGCGGCATTGTACGCTTACGATGAGTATCTGAAGGAAAATTAGAAAGGAGCTTTATTATGAGTAACACAGGTGCAGTTGAAGAAAAGCCGGCAAAAGTATTGTTAGGCGAGATAGTTGCAAAACATTATAAGGAAGCTTGGGAAGCTAAAGAAAGAGGCGAAAAAGTTGGTTGGTGTGCTTCTAACTTCCCACAGGAAATATTTGAAACAATGGATATCAAGGTTGTATTCCCTGAAAACCAGGCAGCAGCAATTTCTGCTAAGGGTGGTGGACAGAGAATGTGCGAAATCGCAGAAAACGAAGGATATTCAAACGACATATGTGCTTACGCTAGAATATCTCTAGCATACATGGACGTTAAAGATGCTCCAGAGTTAAATATGCCTCAGCCAGACTTTGTTGCATGCTGTAACAATATCTGTAACTGTATGATCAAGTGGTATGAAAATATAGCTAAAGAACTAAATATACCTCTAATCCTTGTTGACGTGCCATATAACAATGACTATGAAGCAGGCGATGACAGAGTAGAATACTTAAGAGGACAGTTCGATCACGCTATAAAGCAGTTAGAAGACTTAACTGGTAAAAAGTGGGATGAAAAGAAGTTCGAAGAAGTAATGGCAATATCTCAGAGAACAGGTAGAGCTTGGTTAAAGGCTACTGGATATGCTAAGTACACTCCATCACCATTCTCAGGATTTGACGTATTCAACCATATGGCAGTTGCTGTATGTGCTAGAGGTAAGGAAGAATCAGCAATAGCATTTGAAAAGCTAGCTGAAGAATTTGATGAAAATGTAAAGACTGGTAAGTCTACATTCAAGGGAGAAGAAAAGTACAGAGTACTATTTGAAGGTATAGCTTGTTGGCCACACCTAAGACATACATTTAAGCAGCTAAAGGATTCAGGAGTAAACGTTTGTGGTACTGTTTATGCAGATGCATTCGGATACATCTACGACAATACTTATGAATTAATGCAGGCTTATTGTGGAACTCCTAATGCAATATCTTATGAAAGATCATTAGATATGAGACTTAAGGTTATAGAAGAAAATAATATAGACGGTATGTTGATACATATAAACAGAAGCTGTAAGCAGTGGTCTGGTATCATGTACGAAATGGAAAGAGAAATAAGAGAAAGAACTGGTATACCAACAGCTACATTCGATGGTGATCAGGCTGACCCAAGAAACTTCTCAGAAGCACAGTACGACACAAGAGTACAGGGTCTAATAGAAGTTATGGAAGCAAACAAAGCTGCAAAGATGAAGGAGGAAAACTAGATGAGTAACTTAGAAGAACTATTTGGAAAACTTGCTGTATGTCCATTAGAGCAGATAGATAAATATGTTGCTGATGGTAAGAAAGTTATTGGTTGCGCGCCAGTATATGCTCCAGAAGAACTTGTATACGCATCAGGTATGATTCCTATGGCAATATGGGGAGCAGAGGGTGAAGTAACTCTTGCAAAAGAATATTTCCCAGCTTTCTACGTATCAATCATCTTAAGACTTTTAGACCTAGGTCTAGAAGGCAAGCTTGATAAGATGTCAGGAATGATTCTACCAGGTCTAAGTGACGGACTAAAGGGACTTAGCCAGAACTGGAAAAGAGCTGTAAAGAATGTTCCAGCATTATATATAGGATATGGACAGAACAGAAAGATAGAAGCTGGTATAGTTTACAATGCTAGACAGTATGAAAAGCTAAAAGTACAGTTAGAAGAAATAGCTGGAAAGAAGATAGAAGATGCTCAGATAGAAGAAGCAATCGTTTTATACAACAAGCACAGAAAAGCTATGCAGGCATTCTCAGACCTTGCAGCTAAACACTTAAATACAGTTACTCCTAGCCTAAGAGCTAAGGTAATGTCAAGTGCATGCCTAATGGACAAGGCTGAACATCTAAAAATAGTAGAAGCAATCAACGCTGAACTTTCAGCTATGCCAGAAGAAAAATTTGATGGCAAGAAGATTGTAACTACTGGACTACTAGCTAACAGTCCTGAAATATTAAAGATATTTGAAGAATTCAAACTTGGTATTGTTGCTGACAACATAAACCACGAATCAGGACAGTTTGATTATTTAGTTGATGAAGCTACTGGTAACCCAATAAAGGCGTTATCTAAGTGGATTTCAGATATTGAAGGAAGTACTTTGCTATACGATCCAGAAAAACTAAGAGGACAGATAATCATCGATAAGGCTAAAAAATACGATGCAGATGGTGTAGTATACCTACTATCTAAATTCTCTGATTCAGATGAATTTGACTACCCAATCATTAGAAAACAGCTAGAAGAGGCTGGATATATGCACATCTTAGTTGAAGTAGATCAGCAAATGACTAACTTCGAACAAGCAAAAACTGCATTGCAGACTTTTGCAGACATGATATAGTAAAAATTGTAAAAATTTAAGGAGGCAATCTATGATTTTCGAAAAAGAACATGAGTTAGTTCGTCAGCTAGCAAGAGAATTTGCTGAAAATGAAATTAAACCAACTGCAGAAGAAGTTGATGAAACAAGCGAATTCCCTATGGAAATTTACAAAAAAATGGCTGCTGCTGGTTTCTTAGGTATCAAAATACCTCAGGAATTTGGCGGTTCTGGTGGAGACCACCGTTCATATGCAATAGTAATGGAAGAATTATCAAAGGCATCTGGAGTATCTACAATCTGGATATCTTCTCCTAACTCTCTTCAGTCTACACCTATCCTTGTTGATGGTACACCTCAACAGAAGGAAAAGTATCTTAGACCAATGGTTACAGGAGAAAAGATGTTTGCATTTGGTCTTACTGAGCCAGGAGCTGGTTCTGACGCAGCTTCTATCCTAACAACTGCTGAAAAGGATGGAGATGATTACATACTAAACGGAAGAAAGACTTTCATAACTGGCGCTCCAGTATCTGATTATGTAATAGTATTTGCAAAGACAGACGCATCAGCAGGTGCTAAGGGTATATCTACTTTCATAGTTGATACTAAGTTAGAAGGTGTATCTTTTGGTAAGGCAGAAAACAAGATGGGTATGATAGGTTGCCCAACTAGTGATGTTGTTCTTGACAACGTTAGAGTATCTAAGGATGATATGTTAGGAAAAGAAGGCAAGGGATTCATCAATGCGATGAAGACTCTAAGCGTTGGTAGACTTGGTATTGCTTGCCAGGCTCTAGGTCTTGCAGAAGGTGCTATGGAAGAAGCTATCAAGTATGCAAAGGCTAGACATCAGTTTGGTAAATCACTAGCTAAGTTCCAGAACACTCAGTTCATGATAGCTGAAATGGAAACAAAGATAGCAGCTATGCGTCACCTTGTTTACGATGCAGCATACAAGATGGACTTAGGAAAGAAGGCAGATAAGGAAGCTTCAATGGCTAAGTTATTTGCTACTGAAGAAGCTAAGTGGGTTATAGACAAGGCTCTTCAGATACATGGTGGATATGGATACATTAAGGAATATCCAATCGAAAGAATGTACAGAGACATAAGAGTAACTTCAATCTACGAAGGTACTTCAGAAGTTCAGAAGATGGTAATAGCATCAAGTGTATTGAAATAAGGGGAGGTATAGATAGATGAAAATTGTAGCTTGCATTAAACAAGTACCAGATACAACAGAGGTAAAACTTGACCCTGTGAAGAATACTTTGATTCGTGATGGTGTACCTAGTATAATCAACCCTGACGATAAAGCAGGTCTTGAACTAGCACTACAGATAAAGGAATCAGTACCAGGATCTACTGTAACAGTAGTATCAATGGGACCTCCACAGGCAGAGCTAGCACTTAGAGAAGCATTAGCAATGGGTGCTGATGATGCAGTTCTTGTAACTGATAGAGCATTTGGTGGTGCCGATACTTGGGCAACATCTTCAACAATAGCTGGTGCACTTAGAAACTTAGAATATGACATAATAATAGCTGGTAGACAGGCAATAGATGGAGATACAGCACAGGTTGGTCCTCAGATAGCTGAACATCTACATATACCACAGGTATCTTATGTAGAATCTTTAGAAGTTGAAGGAGACAAGTTCATAGTTAAGAGACAGTTCGAAGATAGATACCATACAATCGAACTAGAAGCACCTTGTCTAATAACAACACTAGCAGAGGAAATAACTCCAAGATATATGTCAATAGCTGGTATATTCAACGCCTACAAGAAGGACATTAAGACTTGGGGACTTAAGGATATAGAAGAAAACCTTGACCTTTCAAATATCGGTTTAAAGGGTTCACCTACAAACGTTAAAAAATCATTCACAAAGCAGGCTAAGGGTAAGGGCGTTAAGTTAGAAGGCCTAACTCCTGAAGAAGCTGCAGATGCAATAGTAGCTAAGCTACAGGAAAAGTACTTTATATAATAGTACTTTAGTATTGAAAGATATTATAATAATAAATTTGAAAGGAAGATAACCTAATGAACAAAGATATTTATGTAGTAGTTGAACAGGTCGATGGCGTCGCACAAAAAGTGGGCATCGAATTAATAGGTATAGCAAACAAGCTAGCTGCAGACCTTGAACAGGACGTTGTAGCAGTTGTGCTTGGTAATAATATAAAGGGTCTATCCCAGAACCTTATAAGCCATGGAGCTAACAAGGTAATATGCGTAGATGATCCAATGTTAGAAACATATGCAACAGAACCATATACAAAGGCTCTTAATGCAGTAATAGAAGCAAAGCATCCTAATATAGTACTTTACGGTGCTACTTCAATAGGTAGAGACCTTGCTCCTAGAGTATCTGCAAGAGTACATACTGGACTTACAGCTGACTGTACTAAGTTAGAGATAGATCCAGAAACTAAGCTTCTTCTTATGACTAGACCAGCTTTCGGTGGTAACATCATGGCTACAATAGTTTGTAAGGAATTCAGGCCTCAGATGGCAACAGTAAGACCAGGTGTTATGGAAGCTCTTCCAAAGGATGACTCTAGAACTGGTGAAGTTGAAGAATTTAAGGTAGAATTCACTCCAGCTGACATGAACATAAAGATTAGAGAAGTAGTTAAAGAAACTAACGCTAAGGTTGATATAACTGAATCTAAGGTTCTTGTATCAGGTGGTAGAGGTATAGGAAGCCCAGAATACTTCGACGTATTAAAGGAACTTGCTGATGAATTAGGCGGACTAGTTACATCATCAAGAGCTAACGTTGACGCTGGATGGATAGGAAGAGAAAGACAGGTTGGACAGACTGGTAAGACAGTAAGACCAGACCTATACATGGCTTGTGGTATATCAGGAGCTATACAGCATTTGGCTGGTATGGAAGAATCTGAATTTATAGTAGCTATAAATAAGGACGCTCATGCACCAATATTTGATGTAGCTGACCTAGGTGTTGTTGGAGATCTTCATAAGATAATACCTCTAGTAATAGAAAAGGTTAAGGCTATAAAGGCTTCAAAGGCTGATATGTAATTAATACCGTTGGTAAACAATCAGTATTAAAATTGACAAAGATAAAACAGGCTGTTTAAAAAGAGTTTAAATTATTTACATAATTTTTAATATATTATAAAAAATATTTAAAATTATATAGTAAAATCTCATTTTATGTAGTATAATATACCTAGGTAATCGAACTAACCTAGGTATATTCCTACAGTCTGCTTTATAGTTAAGCTATTTAACAACAGCCATGTAGATTAGACGATGATAACTTCTTTAAAAAATTTTAATGGCGTTGTTAAAAAAATAACATTTTTAATTTAGTTTTTTTATATTTTTTATTTTTAAGGGGGCGAAGTAATGGTAAAGGTTAGAGTCACTTGTAACAAGAACATTATAGAAAGATTTGGTGTTAAGAAGCCAGAAGGTTGGGATTTCCAATATATTAATTATCCTTGCTCTGATGAAGAACTTGCTCAGCAGTGTAAGGATGCTGATATAGTGTTCTGTGGTCCAGTTGACTACTTCAGAAGAGAAGTAATTGAACAACTTGATAACTGTAAGCTTATACATTCGCTTGGAGTAGGTTTCGATAAGATAGACTTAGAAGCTGCCAAGGAAAAAGGTATTTATGTATGCAATAATAGGGCCGTTAACGCTGTTCCAGTTGCTGAATTAGCAGTAGGACACATGATAACTTCACTTAGAAGAATGCCAGAAGCTGATGCTAAGATAAAGGCAAAGGGCGTTGATGGATTTAATGAAAGCTTTAAGGAATATCAGGTAAAAGGACAGAGTGAACTTAGCTCTAGAGTTATAGGACTTGTTGGATTAGGTGCTATAGGTAAGGCCGCTGTTAAGATGTTAAAGGCTTTTGGTTGTGAAATCATGTACTATGATGTTTTCAGAGCTGATGAAGCTTACGAAATGGAAAATGATATCAAATATTGTACATATGATGAAATACTTGAAAAATGTGATATCATCTCTTACCATGTTCCAGTTCTAGATTCTACTAGAAATATGGTTCGTAAGGAAACAATAGAAAAGATGAAGCAAGATGCAATAATCATCAACGTTGCTAGAGGCGAAATAGTGAACAATGAAGATTTAGCTGAAGCTCTAAACAATGGTAGGGTATTCGCTGGACTAGATGTTATAGCTCCAGAGCCACCAAGTGCTGATCATCCTCTATTCAACTTAACAGAAGCAGGTAAGGCTAGATTATCTATTACTCCTCATATCGCTGGTACTACTGATGATGCGTTCATAAGAATGTCTAAGTGGTCATACGATGATATGGTTAAGGTAATGAACGGAGAAAGACCAAACAATGTAGTTAATGGTCTATAAGACTAGGCATTTCGCCAATTTTATGATTAGAAAAGGTGACGAGTATGGAAATTAAAAGAAAAGACGTTATAGTTTGTGGTTTTGCTTTATTCGCGATATTCTTTGGCGCTGGTAACTTAATATTCCCTCCGCATTTGGGTGTATTAGCTGGTGACCAGTGGTACAAAGCTATGTTTGGTTTCTTACTAACTGACCCGGTTTTACCAATACTAGGTGTTATAGTTACAGCTAGATTAGGTGGTAGAGCTGATGATTTAGGTAAGAGAGTTAGCCCTAAGTTTGCAAAATTAATTGGTACAATAGCAATATTGACAATTGGACCTTTCTTTTGCGTTCCTAGAACAGGTGCTACAACTCACGAAATATTTGTACATTCATTATTCCCAAGCGTACCAAGCTGGGCAACTTGTGTAGTATTCTTTGCTCTAACACTTTACCTAACACTAAATCCAGGTAAGGTTATAGATATAATAGGAAAGTATTTGACTCCTGCTCTATTGATTATACTAGCCCTAATAGTAATTATATCTATAGTTAATCCTCCAGACCCAAAGGTTGCAACTGGACAGGTTGGATTATTCACTAACGGATTCTATGAAGGTTATCAGACAATGGATGCTCTTGGATCACCTCTAATGGCTGGTATAGTTATATCAGACTTATTAAGACGTGGATATACAGACAAAGAAGTACAGTTCAAGGCCAGTGCTCAGATAGGTATAGTTGCCTTCATACTACTTGCTTTAGTATATGGTGGTTTAACATATGCTGGTGCTACAGTAGGTGGACACTTCAATGGTGAAACTGAAAGAACAGCTTTACTTATAGGAATGGTTGAATTGATGCTAGGTAACATAGGTAAGGTCTTCATGGGGGTTGCAGTTGCACTTGCTTGTTTGACTACTTCTACAGGTCTAACTTCAACTTGTGGTAACTACTTCGATA
This sequence comes from Peptostreptococcus anaerobius 653-L, assembly GCF_000178095.1. Taxonomy (NCBI): domain Bacteria; kingdom Bacillati; phylum Bacillota; class Clostridia; order Peptostreptococcales; family Peptostreptococcaceae; genus Peptostreptococcus; species Peptostreptococcus anaerobius. Next base: position 48,421 of record NZ_ADJN01000047.1, read on the forward strand.
CTATATCTAACGGAAAACTACCTTACAAGTATGTAGCAATGGTAGCAACAGCAATAGCATTCGTTCTTTCGCTAATCGGTGTTGAAGGACTTATAGCAATAGCAGTTCCAATACTATCAGCTATATATCCGGTAATAATAGTTCTAATAGTTATGTCAATATTTGACAAGAAGATTAAGTACAACTGGACTTATACTGGTGCAGTTATAGGTGCATTCGCAGTAGCCCTAATAGAAAGTATTAACCTTGCTTCAGTAATGAGAGGTGGTACTCTACTAGCAGGTCCTGCAGCAGCTCTAAAGGCTCTACCACTTGGTAATTTTGGATTCGAATGGATTTTACCAGCTGTTGTTTGCTCAGTAATTCTAACAGTAATAAGCATGGTAGGTAAAGTTGGAAAGACAATAAATGACCCAATCGAATAATATTGGTTGATTTCATTGTAAAAAATTTGAAAATTCATTATAAAACAAATATATCGTCTCTACTTCGGTAGGGACGGTATATTGAAAACAAAGATAAGGTTTTTATTAATTTATTTAAGGTTTAGGAGGTAATATTATGATTTCTCAGGATATGGTTAAGTTAGGAACAGCTAAGTCTGTTATTAGAGAACTTGCAGGATTTGGTGCTATGAGAGCTAAGGAAATAGGTGCGGAAAACGTATTAGACTTCTCTTTAGGTAACCCATCAGTACCTGCTCCACAGGAAGTTCAGGACGCTATCGTTGATATAATCAAAAACAATGCTCCAAGAGTATACCATAGTTACTCTTCAGGTGCAGGTCATGACGGTTGTAGAACAGCTATAGCTGACGACCTTAACAAGAGATTCGGAACAAAATATACAAAGGACAACCTATTAATGACTTGTGGTGCTGCTGCATCTCTAAACATTACATTAAAGGCTTTAATAGCATCTCCAGAAGATGAAGTAATGGTTCTTGCCCCATTCTTCCCAGAATATACAGTATTTATTAATGGACAGGGAGGAAAGCAGGTTCTAGTTCCTTGTAAAGATGATATGCAGCTAAACGTAGAAGGTGTTAAGGAAGCTCTTACTCCAAATACTAAGGCTATAATAGTTAACTCTCCTAATAACCCATCAGGTGTTGTTTATACATTAGATGAAATGAAGGCTCTAGCTGAATTACTAGAAGCTAAGGAAAAAGAATATGGTCATCCAATATACATTATAGCTGATGAGCCATATAGAGAATTAGTTCTTATAGATGGACTTGAAGTTCCATTTATACCAAACCTATATAAGAATACAGTTATATGCTATTCTTGGTCTAAGTCACTATCACTTCCTGGTGAAAGAATTGGTTATATACTAGTTCCAAGTGAAGTAGATGATGAAATGCTTATGGCTGCTGTTGGTGGAGCTGCAAGAGTACTTGGTTACGTTTGTGCACCAACTCTATTCCAGATGGTAGTTGAAAGATGTGTTGGTATAGAACCAAACCTTGATGTATACAAGAAGAACAGAGACCTTCTATATGATGGACTTATCAAACTTGGATACAATGTTGCTAAGCCAGCTGGTGCATTCTACTTATTCATAGAAGCTCCAGATGGAGATTCTGAAAAGTTCTCTGAAAAGGCTAAGGCACACGACATGCTAGTAGTACCTGGAACAGGATTCGGTTCAAAGGCTCATATGAGATTATCTTACTGTGTTGAAACTGAAAAGTGTGAAAAGTCACTTGCAGTATTTGAAGAACTAATGAAAGAATACAAGTAAGATATTTAAAACTTATAAACTCGCCGATTCGATCATCGAACTTTATCTATACTATACGTTCTCTTATAGGTAATAGGTAGAGTCTATGTTCAATTATTAAACTTCATAGATCTATCCTTATCATAAGTCGAGGTATAGATCGGGAAAAACACCGGTTTTCCGGTGTTTTTCTTTTTAAAGAAAAACAGGCTGGATATAGATTTTATAATTAAAACAAGCTATAATAAAAATGTAAAGTAAATTTTTAGGAGGATTTATGTTTTTAGGAGAACTTACAGCTCTAGCGGCATCATTTTGTTGGACGATTAGTAGTAGTATTGTAGAGAGGAAAGGAAAATCATTTTCTGCCGTTTCAATGAATTTTGCGAGACAGGTGACGGCCTTAGTAACTATAGGATTATTAGTAGTATTATTTAATGGCATAGGAGCTATTGGAAACGTAGGATTCAACAACTTGTTTTTTCTAGCAATGTCTGGTTTGATAGGATTCTCACTAGGAGATTCTTTTTTAATGAGCGCATTTACACGAATTGGAGCTCAATTGACCTTGTTGATATTTTCCATATCACCTGTTTTAGCGGCTATTTTGGGTAGGATCTTGTTTGCTGAAAGGTTGAGTAGTAAAAGTATATTTGGAATGTTAATTGTTATTTTTGCTATAATGCTTGTAATAGCAAAGGGTGGCAATTCAAATATGAAGGTAAAAGGAGACCCTAGGGGCTTGGTTTTTGCATTCTTGGCATCTATTGGACAGGCGCTAGGGGTCATATTAAGTAAAGCAGGATTAGGTGATGTACCACCACTTGCAGCTACAGAGATAAGATTACTTGGTGGACTTATAGGTATAGTCATAATATGCAGTCTAGGCAGGAAATGGATGGATGTAAGAAGGATATTTACAAGTAGGCAGGGTTTAACTGTCAACTTTGGTAATGCCATTATTGGTACGACTATGGGGGTTGTGTTATCTATGTTCGCTATAAAGTACACTAAGGTTGCAATAGCGTCTACACTTATGGCTATGTCACCAATAATGATAATACCAGTGAGTAGGTTTTATTTTAAGGAAAATATTACTAAGGTTGAGATATTTGGAGCCGTATTATCAGTTATAGGAGTTGCCTTGTTAGTTTAGACATAGACCATGTATTATCAGTTTAAATATATAGCATGTATTGTTAGTATGGAATAAATATTTAGACAGAAAGATTATTTGATGATTAATTCTACTATTAAGTAAATCATTATTTGTATATTAAAGAGCATATTAATAGAGGTTTTCAAAATATGGAAATATCGCTATTAATATGCTCTTTTTTGGTTGAAGTTTTATTTATATTGACTATTAATATTTGGATATAATAAGTGGAAAATAAGGGGGAAAATATGGATAAGATACTATCTACAATAATACCAGAGACTTATGCAAGAAAAAACCTTGTATTTCCAAAAGAAATTGACAATGACAGAATTGTCGTCTTAATGGAGAATTATGATCTGGAAAAAATCAGTGATATAAAGAAGTTTTCAAAAAGAAAGGTTGATGTCGTAAAGTCGTCTAAAACTCAAATAATAAAGTTGATAGATGATAATTATAGTCTTGATACAAGCGAGATTAATGATGAAGTAAATATTCTTATGAACTCAATACTTGAAAATGCAATAAAAATGGGAGCTAGCGACATACACATAGAACCCAATTCTAGAGAAGTTAGACTGAGATATAGGGTTAATGGAGACTTGATTTTAATAGACAGGATGGTCTTAGATGATTTGCCCAAAATAGCAACACTAATAAAATTAAAGGCCTTGTGTGATATAACAGAAAAAAGATTGCCTCAAGATGGTAGGTTCAGGTACGAAGAGGGCACTTACAAGGTGGACATAAGGCTGAGTACACTACCTACAGTTTATGGAGAAAAATTAGTTCTAAGGCTATTGGACCACAATAAATTTATCAAGACCAAGGAAGAACTAGGTTTTTCCAAAAATGCCATCAAAAAAATAGACTCTATTATAAAAAGGCAGTGTGGAATATTAATTGTGGCTGGCGCAACAGGAAGTGGTAAATCATCTACTGTCTACTCTCTGTTAAATGGACTAAGAGGACAATCGATTAACATAACTACAATCGAGGACCCAGTTGAGTACAAGCTTGATGGAATAAACCAAATTCAGGTTAACAATAAGGCAGGTTTGAGATTTGACACCGGTTTAAAGTCCATTTTAAGACAGGATCCAGACATTATTGTACTTGGAGAGATAAGGGACAAGGAAACAGCAGATTTGGCGATTAGGTCTGCAATTACAGGGCATTTTGTAATAACTACACTGCACACTAACGATGCAATATCGACCATATCTAGATTAAAGGATATGGGGATTGAACCCTACATGATAAACGCTGGTTTAATTGGTGTTATAGCTCAGAGACTAGTTAAGAAAAAACTTATTTACAATGGCTATGAGGGTGAAGAGAGGACATTGATATATGAAATTGTTGAAATAGGTCAAAAAATTAAAGATGGTATAAAGGCTGGTTATGACGATATAAGCCTAAGAAAAATTGCAATTGAAAATGGGATGATTACATATGAGGATTCTATCAAGGAAAAAAATAAATAGTAAAGAATTGAAAGTAATATCTAGTCAGTTATCAAGTATGTTGGGTTCAGGGTGCGATATAATCACCTGTTTAGAAATATTGATAACATCATCATCAAGAACGGTTGAAGAGGGTGTTAAAAGGACTCTTAGGTCTATAAAAAACGGTAAAACTTTGGCTGAATCATTTGCCTTATCAACTTATTTTACGAATTTTTTTGTTAATATGGTCAGGGCAGGTGAGATAAGTGGAAAAATAGACTATGTATTTAATAGGATGTCATTTTATTATGAGAGGCAGACCAAGTTAAAATCTAAGATTATTGGAGCCTGTCTTTATCCTATAATTTTACTAGTAGTTTCCATATTTTCTTTTGTCTTTATGCTTGTCTACGTTGTTCCTAACTTTGAACAGGCATTTGAATCCTATGACGGTATAAATATGGAAAGTATATTTATATTTAAACTATCAAGGTTCATAAGAGAATACTATTTACTTTTATTAATTTTATTAACTATAGGCATAATTTATTTGATAAAGAGTATTAGCAGTAGTGGTGAAATAAAAAACTATATTGATAGGTTGCTTTTTAAGCTTCCAAGAATAAGTAAGATAAATCAGATTTATATATGCGACCAATTTTCCAGAGCTTTATCTATACTTATAGCTAGCGGTGTCAACATAGAAGACTCTATTGATATAGCCACTAATACACTTGAGTCTAAGTATTTTCATACCAAGATGAACCTAGCTAAGTCATACATAGAGCTGGGGAGTCCGGTGAGCAAGGCCCTTGCAAAAACAGGGATTTTTCCTCAAGTATTTATATCTATGATGTTGGCTGGAGAAGAGTCTGGGTCATTTGATAGTAGTTTGGTTTCTATTAGTAAATACTATGAACAAGAATTGGATAGAGAACTTGAAAATGCAACAAGACTAATAGAACCGATTATGTTAGTAGTTATGGGGATAATGATTGGTAGTGTCTTGATATCAATCCTTAGACCTATGTTTGAGATGATATCTTCCATATCCTAGGAAGTTGGTTAAATATTATTATTTTAGATTGGAGGAGTATAGTGTTGTTTACTAAGGAAAATTGCATTAATCGAAACTTTAACTTTAAATTAGGAGAAAAAAATAATCGAAAATTATATTCTCAAGAATTAGCAAAAAACGCTGGAACTAATAATTATACTAATGATAAGAAAAAACCTGGATTTACACTGATTGAGATGATAATTGTTATTAGTATAATAGGGATATTAGCGGGTATAGTAGCTATTAGCTTTGGAGATGCACAGAAAAAGGCAAAATTAAATGCTGACTATGCAAATGCATCTAACCTAGCAATGGCTGCATATATGTCTTTGGGAGATGGTAAGTCAGAGACAGATTCTAAGGATCCTAAAAAGTTAAAGGACTCTAAATATATTCAAACTGTACCAAAACCACAATCTTTAAGTGGTGACTATGAGATTGTAATCGATAAGGGAGAAGTTACTGTAAAAGTTGACAAATCCATTTTTTATCCAAAACCAGACGCAAGTTCTGCTGAAAATCAGTAGCAATTAAAATAAGTGGTACTTAAAATAAGTAATACTTAAAATAGGTAGATCATAAGCGGTAATTTAACTAAATAAATCTTAAGCGCCGCAAAAGCTAAGTAAATCATAAGTGATACTTAGAATAGGTGGGCTTAGACAAGGAGGTTCTATAATGGACAGGAAAAAACTTAAAAAATTATATTTATTATTTGAAACCAATGGATATAGGATAATAGAAATGGAAGGTAAGAATAAGTTTTGTAAGGGAATTTTCTGTCCTTATAGATTCCTTGATATAGGAGGTAACTTCGACAAGCAGATCTCATATGAAATTGGGAAAAATATAAAAAGCAGTATTGAAAACTTAAAAGATATAGAGAGTGTAACCTTTGTATGTCAGGGGCTTGGAGAAATTTGTAAGGAGATAGATGTCCCTGTTAAGGCCAAAAGGAGGGAGATACTCGAAATTATAAACTTTGAAATGCAGCAATTTTATAATATCTATACAGAAGACTATAAGATATCATATAAGGATAAAAATTTAGGTCTTGATAAAAAAATAGGAAGGGACTTAGATGAGTTAGATCACCAAATTAAAAAAATTAATATTACCCTATTCCCTAAAGCACTTATAAAATTTATGAAGGATATAGCGGAATTTATAGGATTAAAAATCGATGAAATAATACTCGACTTGGATCTTATAGGGGCATATATAGGAGGTATTTCAGCTAATGAAGACAAGTATTCAATTTTAGAAGCAAGGGAAAGAGATATAGTTTTAGCTGTGGTTGAAAATTTCAATATAGTAAAGTCGCTAGTAATAACAGAGGAAATAGATGATAACTTACTTAGATTTCTTGAAGAAAATGGATGTATTAAGTTAATAGGAGATATTCAAAATCATCTTATTGGAAATTTAAAAAATCTAAAAATATCAGATGTCACAGATACCTCAGTTCAAGACTTGTTAGAGATATATGTTAGTAAGAAAGATGTAAATAGAAAAAAGTTTTTATCAGATTTAATTTTTATAAATAAATATAAAAATACTAGTATATATAGAGGAGATAAAGAAGTCTTGCCTTATCAAGCCATAGCAATTAACATAATTTTCATTGCCCTATTTATAGTACTACTTACGTCATTTTTAAACTACAATAGACTCCAAACTAGTTTATCAGAACTGGATAATATAGAGAAAAATAAGCTAATAAAAACATCAAAAGATGATATATATTCAGGTAAGTCTAAAGAAAATATTTACGGTGTAGATTTTGAAAAACTAGAGTCTATTATATCAATTTTAGGTGATAGGATCATATCACTAAACTCAAGTAAGGACGAAACTGAAATAGAGTTTAGGGTAGGTAGTAAAAAAGAACTAGACACTATAGTGTCTAATAAAGAATTTAAATCAGCTATATTAGTATCGGTATATGAAAAAGAGGATAAGTTACAGATAGAAGAAAGGGTAGTGGTTGAAGAAAAGGAAAACCCTGAAGAAAAGCAAAACCCTGAAGAAAAGCAAAATCCTGAAAATGCTGACGGTGAAAACAAGGAAGAGAATGAAAATACTCTTAAAAAAGAAAAAACAGTCAAAAGAGAAAAAACAATTAAAAAAGAGAAGCTAATAAATTACATCTATGTTAAGGGTAAGTTCAAGTGATTTAGGAGGATAGGATTTATAAGATTAATACAATACTGAGTGAACAATATTAGTCAATATAAGGCTAAGTAAAAAAATACTTAGTTATATAATTATGAATGAGGTGTAGATAATATGAGTATACTGGGAAAAAATAAAATTGACACCAAAAGTGAAGATAGGGCAAGATTTAAAATAAGGTTACTCGCAAAGAATAGGATAAATCAAATTATAGCCCTAATGTTAGCAGTGCTAGTGCTTATAAATATTTTTATTGCAAGGCCTATAAAAAATAAGATTCAAGATACGGAAAATATGATCAAGGAAACCCAACTTGCGGAGGAAAATCTAGGACTTAATAACTACTCTGGAAGGATAAAATATAAAAACCTAGGTGAGGATATAAATTTTTATAAGTTAATTTCAAATAATAGGTCTTTATGCAGTATGGAAGTCAAGGAAGTTGACAGAAATGTCTTGTATAAAATTAAATTTAATAAAGATAAGTTGGATTTTAAAGACTTTATAATAAACTTAAAAACTTATGGCAAGAGTGTTTGTATTCATAGGGTGAGTTATGGAGACGGGGTTTATGATATAGAAATATATAAAAAATAGGACCAGGCAAGTTAAGCTGTTTCCAAAATCCAGGATAGTAGTTGATTTAAAGCCTTTATTTTGAATAGCGAACTTGCAAGGTCCTTTATTTTATAGTGTTAGAGATTTTTAATCGTCTGACGGATATTTCTATTGGTCTTTATTTATAGATGGGTTTTCTATTTCTATATTTACATCGTATTTATTTTCTTGGTTTGTTAGAACCTCAAGTTTAGGGTCTAGATTTTGACAGATTGTACTGCAGTCGCAATCACCATCATCGTTGGGGTCTTTTGTCATGTCTTCAATAAAGTTTTCAACCCTGTCGGCAATTTTGGTTGAACCGCTATTGACCTGGTCTTTTAATATCTTGTATATTACAGCCGTTACCGGTACTCCGAAGAAAATACCAACCATATTGAATAGTCCGCCACCTACTATTACAGATACTAGGACCCACATACCAGGTAGACCTACTGAAGAACCTACAACCCTTGGATAGATTACATTGCCTTCAATCTGCTGCAATACCAACAGGAATATTATAAATACCATGGCCTTAAAAGGACTTACCGGTAGCAACATCAAAAATCCAAATATACATCCCAAATATGCTCCAACCATTGGCACTAGTGCAGTTAGTCCAACGAATGATCCAACCATGCTTGCATACGGAAGTCTAAGTGCTGCCATACCAAGTGTACATAGGACTCCCAATATAATGGCCTCTATAAACTGACCTGTAAAGAACGCCTTAAATGTAGAGTTTGACACATCAAAGAAATAATACATAGGTTTGATTATTCTCTCAGGGATAAACTTTTTAAATAGTTTATCAAATTGTCTAGTGAGAGTTTCCTTGCTAGATACTATGTATATAGCCAATATACTAGCCATTACGACACTTGCCAAAACTCCAAATACTGAATTTACAAGGGAGAATATACCACCTGCCCAAGCGCTTACAGTTTCAAACCCCTTATTTGCTATTTCCTGGACATTGAGATTTGTAGAAGATAAGTTTTCTTGAGCTGAAGGTATTATCTTAATTATTTCTTTTTTGACAATCTCATATATATCAGGTAATTGTACTACAAAAGTTGCTAATGAATTTTTAACCTCTGGAACTATCAATTTCATAATCAAAAAGACAAGGGAGAAGGATATTAATAAGGCAAGCACGATTGAAACCATCCTCTTGATCTTATTTATAAACTTATTGTCTATCCTTGAAAGTAGTTTGTCCTCTATAGGTGTTACTATAGTATTTAGGACAAAGGCTATAACGCATCCCATCATTATTGGACTCAAGACCTCCAAAAGTATACCCAAATTATTTAAGATATTTGTAAAGTTGAGTATTACTAGGGCCAGAAAGGCTATTAAAAAAATTGTTTTTATTGTAGATATTCTATTTTTGTCCATATTAACTCCTTATATTTTTATTTTGAATAATATATTTATACCCTTTTATATAATACATTACTTATTTTTTAAATACAAGTAGTAAGTTATGTGGTAAAATATAAGAAAGAAGGAAAAGTCAAGGAGGTAGGCATTATGGTAAATATTAATAAGGACAAAATATTAGCTAGTTTAACCACATACAGGAAACTTGATAGGACTAGTAGGGGAATTAATATGGTTGCAAATTCACTTTTGGGTCACAATAAATCTTCAGGACCTGAGCCAGATTTGTATACTATATATTTGACAGAGGACAAGTTTTTAGCCGAGTATAGTAGGACTAGTTTGCATGGTAGCCGACCAAAGAAGATAACTAAACTTGACATACCATTAGTTGATATAGTGGATATGAAGCTTGATAAGAAGGATAATATGGATTGTATCCACATAGAGAGTGCTTGGGGAAAACATTACTACTTCGAGATAGAAAATAGTGAAAAGAAAGAACAAGCAAATGATATAATTGAAAAATATAAGGGTATAATATAAAGATATTAAGTAATTAAAGAGAAAAGTTAGTAAAGACCTGTGTCTATTTTTGTAGATATGGGTCTATATAAATTGGTGAAATAAAGGTTATATATTTTATAAAGGAGAACTATGCCTGAATTTAAAATACAATCAGATTTTAAGCCTATGGGTGACCAACCCAAGGCCATAGATACAATATGTAAATCTATAGAAAATAAAAATAAATTTCAGACCCTAGTCGGCGTAACTGGATCGGGTAAGACTTTTGCAATGGCCAATATAATTGAAAGAGTAAAAAAACCGACATTGATATTGGCCCACAACAAGACTCTTGCAGCCCAGCTATATGGTGAGTTTAAGGAGTTTTTCCCAGACAACGCTGTTGAGTATTTTGTTTCGTATTACGATTACTACCAACCAGAGGCCTACGTTGCTCATTCTGATACCTACATAGAAAAAGATGCCAGTATCAATGATGAGATCGACAAGCTAAGGCATTCGGCTACAGCTGCCATATTAGAAAGACAAGATACCATAATAATTTCGTCAGTTTCTTGTATATATGGTTTGGGTGATCCCAAGGACTACAAGGAATTGATGTTGTCGCTGAGGCCAGGCATGATGAGGGATAGGGATGATGTGATAAGAAGGCTCGTTGAAATCCAGTACGAGAGGAATGATGTCAACTTCATCCGTGGTACATTTAGGGTTAGAGGGGATATATTAGAGATATTCCCAGCATCGACTGATGACAAGGCTATAAGGGTTGAGTTCTTCGGTGATGAGATAGACAGGATTACAGAGATAGACTATATAACTGGCAAGGTCGTCGCTGAACGTGGTCATATAGCCATATTCCCGGCTTCCCACTATGTTACAACGCCAGAGAGGATAGAATCGGCGATCATTTCTATCGAGGAAGAATTAGAAAAGGCCATAGCTGATTTTAAGGCCAATGACAAGTTGTTAGAGGCCCAGAGGATTGAACAAAGAACTAAATATGATATAGAGATGTTGAGGGAGATAGGTTTTTGCCAGGGTATAGAGAACTATTCTAGGCATATAACTGGAAGAAAAAAGGGTGAAAAACCATATACATTGATGGACTTCTTCCCAGATGATTTCTTGCTGATTGTAGATGAGTCACACGTAACACTCCCACAGGTAAGGGGTATGTATGGCGGAGATAGGTCTAGAAAAAAATCCCTTATAGAAAATGGATTTAGACTTGAATCTGCCTATGACAATAGACCCCTTAACTTTGAGGAATTTGAATCCAACTTAAATCAGGTCCTATTTACAACAGCTACACCAGGACCATATGAGATGGAACACACCGATGTATTTGCAGAGCAGATAATAAGGCCTACAGGTCTACTTGATCCGTTAATCGATGTAAGACCGGTAAATAACCAGATAGATGACCTTTTAGTAGAGATAAATAAGACTATAGAAAGTGGAGAGAGGGTTCTAATCACAACTCTTACAAAGAAGATGTCAGAGGACCTTACAAATTATTTAAAGGGAGTAGGCATCAAGGTCAAATACCTTCACTCAGACATAGTAACACTTGAAAGAACTGAGATAATAAGAGACCTAAGACTTGGTAAATTTGACGTATTGGTAGGGATCAACCTCCTAAGAGAGGGACTGGATATACCAGAAGTGTCCCTTATAGCAATACTTGATGCTGACAAGGAAGGCTTCCTACGTTCAGAGACATCCCTAATACAGACCATTGGTAGGGCTGCCAGAAATTCAAATGGTAGGGTAATAATGTATGCAGACAAGATTACGGACTCTATGAAGAGGGCAATTGATGAGACTGAGAGAAGAAGGTCAATCCAGATGGCCTACAATGAAGAACATGGCATTGTACCAAAGACTATTTCAAAAAATATCAGGGACAATATAGCCATAACAAGGGTAGCAGAAGAGGCAGAATCATATGACCTATCAGGAATAAAGGGTCTTAAGGACCAGGATGAAATAGCTACGACTATTATAATACTTAAGTCTAAGATGATGGAAGAGGCGGAAAAGTTAAACTTTGAGTTGGCAGCTGAATTAAGAGATAAGGTTACTGAACTAGAGAAAAAATTAAAATAGCTACTAGAAATAAAAAGAGAAAGAGGTATTGATGAAGGATTTAATAAAGATAAGAGGCGCTAGAGAAAACAACCTGAAAAATGTAGACCTAACCCTTCCTAGAGACAAGTTTATAGTGTTTACGGGTTTGTCAGGTTCAGGAAAATCGTCTTTGGCCTTTGATACAATATATGCAGAAGGCCAGAGAAGGTATGTTGAAAGTTTGTCTTCTTACGCGAGACAGTTTTTGGGGCAGATGAGCAAACCAAATGTAGAATCAATTGAAGGCTTGTCTCCTGCAATATCTATAGACCAGAAGACAACTTCCAAAAACCCTAGGTCTACTGTTGGTACGGTAACAGAGATATATGACTACCTAAGGCTCTTGTTTGCGAGGGTAGGCAAGGTACATTGTCCTGTATGCGGTCAGCTTATAAGCCAGATGACAGTCCAGGAGATAGTGGACTCAATAATGGAGCATGAGCAGAGGACAAAAATACAGATATTATCTCCTATAGTTAGGGGACAAAAGGGAAGTCATAAAAAGGTAATAGACAACATCAGGAAGGAAGGTTTTGTAAGGGTTAGGATAGACGGAGAAACCTATGATGTAAATGATGAGTTTGAGTTAGAGAAAAATAAGAAACACACTATTGAGGTAATAGTAGATAGGATAGTTATCAAGGAAAATATAGAAGCAAGGCTTGCTGGATCTGTTGAGACAGCTGTAAAATTGTCTGATGGATTAATTATATGCCATGTTATAGATGGTGAAGAAACCATGTATTCTACTAAGTTTGCCTGTCCTGACCACGGTATCGGCATAGAAGAATTATCGCCTAGGATGTTCTCGTTTAATGCTCCATTTGGTGCCTGTGATGTATGTAATGGGCTTGGAGAATCAAGAGAGGTTGATGTAGACCTAGTTGTTCCAAATAAGGAGCTGAGCTTGAAGCAGGGAGCCATTGCTGCATGGTCTACAAATGGTCTCAACGATAACACATATTACTCGATGATGGTAAAGGCTCTTTGTGACAAGTATAATGTCTCTATAGAAACACCTTTTAAGGACTTGCCAGATGATTTTGTTGAGGAGTTGCTTTACGGTAAGGAAAACACCCTGCTTACATTTGAATTTGATTCCAAGTTTGGTGGTATGAAGACCTATCAAAATTACTATGAGGGTGTTGTTGTAAACTTGGAAAGAAGATATAGAGAGACCAACTCAGATGCAATGAGGGATAGGCTGGATGATTTTATGGCAGATAGGCCTTGTCCAAAGTGTAAGGGCAGGAGGTTAAAACCAGAAGTCTTAGCTGTCAAGGTAGGTGGCAAAAATATTATGGAGGTTACAGACCTGTCAGTTGAGGACCTGATCGACTATATTGAGGGGCTAAACCTATCTGAAATGGATATGCATATAGCCAAGGATGTCGTAAAGGAAATTAGGGAGAGGGCATCTTTTTTGAAAAACGTAGGTCTTGGCTACCTTACCCTTTCAAGAAAGGCAGGAACCCTATCAGGTGGGGAGGCCCAGAGAATTAGGCTGGCTACCCAGATAGGTTCTGCGCTTACAGGAGTCTTGTATGTCCTTGACGAACCTAGTATAGGTCTGCACCAGAGGGATAATGACAAGTTGATAGCAACCCTAAGAAACTTAACTGACCTAGGTAATACCCTAATAGTAGTCGAACACGATGAAGATACTATGAGGGCAGCAGACTACATTGTAGACATTGGACCAGCTGCAGGTATCCATGGTGGTGAAATAGTAGCCCAGGGTCCAGTTGAAGAGATAATAAAAAATCCAAACTCCATAACAGGTAAGTACTTGAGTGGAGAAATCAAGATACCAGTACCTGAAACTACAAGAGAAGGAAACGGTAATTTTGTAGAGGTGGTCGGTGCCAAGGAAAACAACCTTAAAAATATAAATGTAAAATTCCCTCTTGGAAAGTTTACCTGTGTAACTGGAGTATCTGGATCAGGCAAGTCAACCTTGGTAAATGAAATCTTGTACAAGGGCTTAACCCACAAAATAAACAAGTCCAGGGTAAGACCAGGAGACCACAAGGAGATACTTGGAACTGAGCATATAGACAAGATAATAAATATAGACCAGTCACCTATAGGAAGGACACCAAGATCTAATCCTGCAACCTACACAGGAGTATTTGACATGATAAGAGACCTATTTGCTTCTACAAATGAGGCAAAGGCAAGAGGCTATAAAAAGGGCAGGTTCTCATTTAATGTCAAGGGAGGTAGATGTGAAGCTTGTAAGGGAGATGGTATACTCAAAATAGAGATGTTCTTTTTACCTGATGTATATGTACCATGCGAGGTATGCAAGGGGGAAAGGTATAACAGGGAGACCCTTCAGGTAAAATACAAGGACAAGTCTATAGCTGACGTCTTGGATATGAATGTAGAAGAGGCTCTTGAATTCTTTGAGAACCATGCATCCATAAAAAGAAAGTTGGAGAGTCTTATGGACGTTGGTCTATCCTATATCAAACTAGGTCAACCTTCAACCCAGCTATCAGGTGGTGAAGCTCAGAGAATAAAGCTAGCTACAGAGTTATCAAAGAGACCTACAGGTAGGACCATGTACATACTTGACGAACCAACAACAGGTCTTCATTCAGAAGATGTGAGGAAACTTATAGAGGTTCTTCAGAGATTGGCAGATACGGGCAATACTGTGGTAGTAATCGAGCATAACCTAGATGTAATTAAGACTGCTGACCATATAATAGACCTTGGTCCAGAGGGAGGTACCATGGGAGGTACTATCATAGCAACCGGAAGACCAGTGGATATATGTAAGGTAGAGTCTTCTTATACAGGCCAGTACCTAAAAAAGGTTATGAAGTAATAAAAAAGGTTATGGAGTAAGAAAAGAAACTATATTGAAGACATTGCATACAGAAAAATGAAATATATAGGTGTTTATCTTTCATATATAAGGTGTTTTTTAATAAGGGGTTTAACCTATAAAATGCCTAAAACACTAATGATTAGACTGTTTTAAATTTTTTATAAAAATTCTAAATAAAGAATGGTTTTTCTATAGACCATTCTTTTTTTTATTGTATAATAGCAATATCAACTTTTCACAGTTGAAAATATATTAATAAAAGGAGGAAATGAATAATGAAAAATTTATTCGAAAAATGGAACAGCATAAGCCTCGTTAAGCGTATTATATGCGGTATGATTATCGGTGCTGTGCTCGGTATGGCTGTCCCGAACGCCAAGGCAATAGCTATACTCGGTTCACTGTTCGTTGGTGCCTTAAAGGCAGTAGCGCCAGTATTGGTATTTTTCCTTGTAATTGCGGCTATAGCCCAGCACAAGGAAGGTCATAAGACAAATATGAAACAAATTATAGTACTTTATATGATAGGTACTTTAGTTGCATCCTTAGTTGCAGTAATAGCAAGCTTTGCTTTCCCAGTGACTTTAGTACTAGCTGAGGGAGCTAAAGACGTGACCGCACCGGGTGGCATATCAGAAGTTTTAAAGACGCTTCTTATGAATGCCGTAGACAACCCAATCAACGCAATCATTAACGCTAATTTTATAGGAATTTTAACGTGGTCCTTGATATTTGGTTTTGCACTAAGAAAGGCTTCCGATAGAACGAAGGAAATACTAGTGGACGTATCAGATGCTATATCTGGAGCAGTAAGGGCAGTAATCAGTCTTGCTCCATTTGGTATCATGGGACTTGTATTCGATACAGTTTCAACTAATGGTATATCAGTATTTACAAACTATGGAAAATTATTGTTGGTATTGGTTGGATGTATGTTATTTGTTGCCCTAGTTGCCAACCCAATTATAGTATGGTTGAACATCAGGACAAATCCATACCCAATAGTTCTTAGGACACTAAAGGATTCTGGTCTGTATGCATTCTTCACTAGAAGTTCAGCAGCCAACATTCCAGTTAACATGAAGCTTTGTAAGGAACTAGGACTAGATGAAGATACATATTCAGTATCAATACCTCTAGGTGCTACTATCAATATGGGTGGTGCAGCTATAACAATAGCAGTACTTGCTCTTGCGGCAGCTCATACGGTAGGTATCAAGGTAGATATAGCTACTGCAGTTATACTTTGCGTACTATCAACTGTTTCAGCTTGCGGTGCATCTGGTGTTGCAGGTGGTTCATTGTTGTTGATACCTCTTGCTTGTTCTCTATTCGGCATAAATATAGATATAGCAATGCAGGTTGTAGGAGTTGGATTTATAATAGGAGTTATCCAGGACTCTTGTGAGACTGGTCTAAATTCATCTACAGACGTATTGTTTACAGCTACTGCCGAACTTTGCAATAGGAGAAAAGAAGGTAGAAAAGTAGATTATAAGACTGTTAAGGCTGATGCAAAGGCCTACAATGAAGCTAATTTATAATATTTAATATCAACTATTAAAGGGATGGGTCTAGTACTCATCC
>NZ_ADJN01000046.1:0-1123 GCF_000178095.1 Peptostreptococcus anaerobius 653-L
ATAGATAATTTATCATAACAAGTGCAACATAAAATAAACTCATAGCTAATCAGCTGTGTTAATATGTAAGTGACCAAACAAAACATATTAAAAGGAGCGATTAACTATGAGCTATAACCATCTTACCATAGAAGAGAGAGCTTGTATCTATCAATTTTTAAATTTAGGAATGAGTATAAGGAAAATTGCACAAGCACTTAAAAGGTCACCTAGTACAATATCTCGTGAAATTAAAAGAAATTCTTCTAAAATAAAAGTTAGTAGAGGAAGTTATACTAAGTACTTCCCAGTAAAGGCAAACGACAAATATATTGATAGAAGGAAGGACTGCCATAGAAAAAGTAATATTTCCAAAGATGTCATTGAATATTTAACTATAAAGATTAACGAACATTGGTCACCTGAACAAATATCAAATAGAAGAACAAGTGTGATTCATGAAATGCCATCTACATCAACTATATATAGACTCATACGCGCAAAAAAGGTGCCAAAAACCAGTATGGAAAATTTGAGAAGAAAAGGAAAATTTAAAAGACCAGCAGAAAAGAGAGGGAAATTCAATGATAAAGGCAGAACTATTAAGAAACGACCTAAAGAAATATATAAAAGGCAAGAGATAGGTCACTGGGAAGGAGATACTGTAGAATCAGGCAGAAACGACCATAAAAGGAAAAGTGGTTATTGTTTTGTAACTTTAGCAGAACGAAAATCTAGATATTATATAGCAATCCTGGTTGAAAATAGAAAGTCAGAAAATGTAACCCTAGCAATAATCAATGCACTAAAAGATTTTCCAAAAGCATTAGTAAAAACAATAACCTTTGATAGAGGTAAAGAATTTTCAGGATTCGAAAAAATAGAAAAAGAGTTAGGATGCAAAACATATTTTTGTGATCCCTACTGCGCTTGGCAAAAAGGTACAAATGAAAATAGTAATGGGCTATTAAGAGAGTTTTATCCTAAGGGTATGGATTTATCAGAAGTAGATATAGATGATTTAAATCATAACTTAAATTTAATGAACAATAGACCTAGAAAATGTATAAAATATAATACACCTATAGAAGAACTTTTTGGTCTCTTACCATAGGTGTTGCATTTGATTTGACAATTCATCTAT
>NZ_ADJN01000045.1:0-23945 GCF_000178095.1 Peptostreptococcus anaerobius 653-L
AGTTAAAGAAAAAGTTATTTCCTTATCCAAAAATATCTTTCTATAAAATAAAAAACAGGTATCCTTCTCTCTTAGATACCTGTCATTCTAAATTACTTAACTGTTCCTAGCCTCTGAATATCTCTACCCATAACAAGGTCATTAAACCTCTGGTTCTTCATCATCATCTTAAACAATACAACTCCTAGACCAGTAACTATAATCAGCTCAGACAAGAATATCTGACCTGCAATGGCAAAATATGCTGCTGGTTCCTTAGTCACTATAACTATCTCCGCTGCTATTATAAAGGCTGAAAAGGCCGGCATAAGTGATGCTATCCATATGTTCTTTATCTTTGACATGGCTGTCACTGCACAGAATGTAGCAAATGTACCAACTACTATGTCTATCATACCTAGTGATGATATGATATTAGATAGGGCACAACCCACTGTCAGACCGACTACATACTGAGGATTGAAAAATGCCAATAGGGTCATTACCTCAGATAACCTGAACTGGATTGGACCGTAAGATAGAGCTGGTATGGCCCATGTTAATACTGCATATAAGGCTGCAACTATGGCCTGTCTTGTTAAATTCTGCTTACTTAAATTCATATTAAACCTCCGAAATTCTTATTCTAGAGATTCTGGGACCTAGATATGGTAGTCATATAAAAAACCGTGCCCTAAGATAGGACACGGTATAACTTACTAAAACTCATTGATTTTACTCATCATCTTAACCATATCCTTGTTTTTTAAAGAGGGTACCAAGAAAACTCTAAGGTTGATTATATGGTATTTGGATAAATTTGTCAAGCAATTAATTATTAAACTTATTATTGTTTCATTTGTTTAAATAGTAGTTATGGAATGATTATTTAAATACTATAAATATTTTTCAAATAATCAACTAATCTATTTTTATTAATATAGCCCTAACTGGTGACGCCTCTGCACCAACCAATCTAAGCGGCAAGGCCCTCAGTTCATATTCACCAATCGGAACATCCTTTAACCTCATATCTTCAATCACTCCAATTCCCGCACCCAGTATAATTGAATGGGTAGGATGATCCTTTTTTCCTCTTTCTATACTCATGGCATCTATACCAAGGGTCTTGATACCAATATCCCTCAGATAGGCCGCTGCATCCTCTTCTATATATACAAAATTAGGATCGAATTCATCAGAGTATGAATTTCTAGTCCTGATGATAATCCTCTCTTCTGGCTGGATATCGTGTGGTTCTAGGTCTTTTTTATGGATAAACTCCTCAACTCCTGATAGGTCTATCAACCTCGCTCTTCCCATATATAGGTCAAGATCTATATCCTCCATAGTAGTTCCACCATCTATCATATGAAAGGGTGCATCTACATGGGTACCTGTATGGAGGTTCATGCACAGGCTAGATTCATTGACTGTAGTGTCCTCATACCTAGTATCTATTCTCCAAGATGGCTTCTTGAAGTCCTTGTTCTTGTAGACTGCCATGTCTACTTGTATGGGTCTTGAAACGTCGTATATCTTCATCCTATACCTCCTTGCTCGAATACCAATGAGTACCAAAGCTCTCTATCATATCGTCAGCTTCCTTTGGTCCCCTAGTTCCTGGTTCATATAGGCAGATCCTACTTCCAGCCTCTTTCCACAAGTTAACAGCCTCATCTACCCACTTCCAGCTATACTCTATCTGTGGCCACTGTGAGAATAGGAAATGCTGGCCATCTGATACTGCCTTTATTAGTCTTTCATAGGCCTCTGGTGTATTGGCATGGGCATTTACATCACAAGATTGGCAAAAGTCCATGTCCACCTTTTGAGTGTCATAGCTAAGACCCGGTGTCTTTATATTGAATGACAGCTTTACTCCTTCATCAGGCTGTATGTGGAAGTGTAGCCTATTGGCAAACTGGTTTTCGTTGGCCTTTTTGAAGTTGATGACAACATTAGTCTCCCTCTTGTCCAGCTTCTTACCAGTCCTGATTATGAAAGGCACTCCCTCCCACCTAGGGTTGTCTATAAATACGGCCATAGCAGCATATGTCTCCGTCTTGGATTCTGGATCTACCTTGTCCTCAGACCTATATCCGCTATATTGACCCATGACAAGGTGCTTGTCTAAATTTTCCTTTGACATAGGCTTGATTGCCTGGAGTACATTCTGCTGGGCAACTGTAACTGCGTATGGTGAGTCCTTTTCTGGCATCTCCATAGCAAGGATTGACAGGATCTGGAATAGGTGGTTTTGAACCATATCCCTCATGGCTCCTGACTTGTCGTAGTATCCACCCCTAGTCTCAACACCAACTTGCTCCCTGGCAGATATCTCTACAGACTCTATATAGTCCTTGTTCCAACAAGACCTAAATATCATATTGTCAAACCTTAGGGTAGTGATATTCTGGACCATTTCCTTGCCAAGGTAGTGGTCGATATGGTAGATATAGTCTCTTCCAAACATAACTTCCATATCCTTAAATAATCTTTTGGCATCTTCTAGGTTTTCCCCAAATGGCTTTTCTACTATGACCTTGGCTCTTCCCTCAGTCCACTCTTTTTGACCCAGACCCCTAGTAATAGGGTCAAAGAACCTAGGAGCTACAGCATAGTAGAACAACATCCTGTAGTCTGAGTAGTGGCTATCGAAATACTCGAATAGGCCCTTGTACTCTTCAATATTAGATATGTCCATCTTGTAGTAATCTAGCTGGTCTTTAAATAAGTTCCACTTTTCTTCTGTATATTCAAGTCTTGAAAACTGCTTGACCCAAGGCTTTACATTTTCTATATACTCTTCCCTAGTCCAGTCTCTCCTACCAATGATTAGGACCCTCATAGGCTCCTTGCCCTCTCCAACTTGATTGAAGAGGTTGTAGACTGCTGGTACTAGCTTTCTATTTGTAAGGTCTCCTGTGCCACCGAATATGACAAGAAGATCTTTTTCTATATCGTCTTTTATATAATTTTTATACATGACTTCCTCCTATTCCCATTCGTGGTGGAAGCTACCTTCTATATCTACTCTTCTATATGTATGCGAACCAAAGTAGTCCCTCTGTGCCTGTATCATATTTGCAGACCCATTTTCACATATATAGGTATCAAAGTATGATAGGGCAGCTGCCATAGCAGGTACTGGTATAGCATTTTGCACGGCTAGAGTCACAAAGTCCCTAAGTCCCTGGATATTTTCTTCTAGTAGACCTGTAAAGTATGGGTCTAGCATAAGATTTTCTAGGTCTTTATTGTTCTTAAAGGCCTCCATCATTGGGTTAAGAAGGCTAGACCTGATAATACAACCAGCCCTAAATATCTGGGCTATAACATCATATTCCAAGTCCCAACCATAGGCTGCACCCGCTGCCTTATAAAGGGCAAATCCCTGGGCATAGGCTATAATCTTTGTAGCAAGTAGGGCCTGTCTAGCAACATCCTTTAACTCTTCTATTTCCATACCACCTAGGTTAGGCTGAGGTCTTGAAAATACATGACTTGCCTTTATCCTCTCGTCCTTTAGCATACTCATGACCCTTGCATTTAGGCCTGCTGCAAGAACTGAAGAGTCAACACCTAGTTCAACTGCCTCTAGGTTGGTCCACTTGCCTGTTCCCTTCTGTAGGGATATATCTTCTATATAGTCAAGGAGCTGACCAGACTTAGCTGTATCATCAGCCTCTTTTAGAATATTACTTGTTATCTCTATTAGGTAGCTAGATAGCTCTCCCTTGTTCCACTGGTCAAATAGGTCTGCCTGGTCTAGGTTTGATATGCCACCTAGGTTCTTCAGTAGGAAATAAGTCTCCGCTATCTGTTCCATATCTGCATACTCTATACCATTGTGGACCATCTTTACATAATGGCCAGCACCACCAGTTCCAAGCCAAGCCGAACAAGCAAGACCGTCTTCTGCCCTTGCTGCTATAGACTCTAGATATGGCTTTATTTCCTGGTAGACTTCCTTGTCACAACCTGGCATAAGGGCTGGACCAAATCTAGCACCAGTCTCTCCACCTGATACTCCAAGTCCGACAAAGTTTAAGCCCTTTTCCTTAAGTGACCTATACCTTCTTTCACTATCCCTAAAGAAGCTGTTACCACCATCTATTATGATATCGCCCTTGTCCAAGTATGGAATTAAGGACTCTATAGTCATATCTACAGGATTTCCTGCCTTTACCATTATTATTATCTTTCTAGGCCTTTCAAGTAGTCCTACAAATTTCTCTATACTTTCAGAGCCTACCAAGTTTAGACCCTCATTTTCTCTTAATACTTCTTCTGTAACAGAATGAGTACGATTGTATATAGCCACTTCATATCCTCTAGATTCCAAGTTTAAGGCTAAGTTCTTACCCATTACTGCCATTCCTATTACACCAATATTGGCCATTTTTATTCCTCCTATTAAAATCGGTTTTTCCTTTTGTTTTCCTATTAAATTAAATACCCAAAATAGACGTCTAAAACAAAAGTTTTTATTATTTTATCACCAATTAGAATTTTTTTCAGTAAAAACTATAAAAAATAGGATAGCAAGAGAAAAAGTCTACTGCTATCCTAAATTATTCTAAACTATATTTTGTTGTATCTTATTACTTTATTCCCATTTCTGCATACTTCTCAGCTATCCTAACTAGTAGTTTAGAACCAGCTTCTAGGGCTTCTACACTTACCATTTCATTTCTTCCATGGAAGTTGATTCCACCTGCAAATAGGTTTGGACAAGGTAGTCCCATAAATGATAGTCTAGCTCCATCTGTACCACCCCTGATAGGTATTACGTTTGGCTCTACACCTACATCCTTCATAGAGTCAACTGCTATGTCTACTACAAACATATTCTTTTCTATGATTTCCCTCATATTGTAGTAGCTGTCCTTGATCTCTACAGATATCCTATTGTCAAACTTGGCAGTTAGTTCATCTATAGTCTTCTGGAAAAATTCCTTCTTCTGCTTGAACTTGTCCATATCGTGGTCTCTGATGATATATGTCATCACAGTATCTTCAGCATTACCTGATATTTCATTTAGGTGGTAGAATCCTTCATAACCTTCAGTAGTTTCTGGTCTTTCATCCTTAGGGAAGGCTTCCATAACAGCTGCTGATATATAGATTGAGTTTATCATCTTGTTCTTTGCTGAACCTGGGTGTACGTTTCTACCCTTGATAGTCACTATTGCTGATGCTGCGTTGAAGTTTTCATATTCTAACTCACCCATTTCACCACCATCAAATGTGTAGGCATACTTAGCGCCAAATTTTTCAACGTCAAAGTGGTCTGCACCACATCCTATTTCTTCATCCGGTGTAAATCCTATCATTATGTCTCCATGCTTGATTTCTGGATGGGCAATAAGGTATTCTACACCTGTCAATATTTCAGCTATTCCAGCCTTGTCATCTGCTCCAAGTAGGGTATTACCATCTGTAACAATTACAGTCTGTCCCTTGAATCTTTCTATCTCTGGATAGTCCTTTAATGAAGTAACTATTCCCTTTTCTTCGTTAAGGACTATATCCTTACCGTCATAGTTTTCTATTATTCTTGGCTTTACATCTTTTCCAGATATATCAGGGCTAGTATCCATATGGGCAATAAAACCTATAGGACTGATTCCCTCTGTATTTGCTGGAAGTTTTGCCATTATATAGCACTTGTCATCCAAAGTCACATCTTCAAGTCCCATGTCTTCCATTTCCTTAACCAACATCTTGGCAAGATCGAATTGCTTCATAGTAGATGGCACTGTCTCAGAATATGGATCAGACTGTGTGTCAATTGATATGTAGTTCAAAAATCTAGATAAAACCTTTTCTCTCATAATAACCTCCACCTGTCAGGCCACGCTATATATGACCCTGTTATTTTAATATTGCAATTAGATTACATAGCTTATTATAACACATATTATATAATCGTATACATAGACTGACCCTTTTTTTTATGTTAATATTAAATATATTATTATGATTCGAGGATATTTATGAAAAATTTTAAGAAAAATCTTTTTGGAAAAATAGGTAATCAGAAAATCAACCTATATACATTTGAAAACAATAGAGGTCACTGCCTAGAAATTATGAACTATGGCGCCTGTATAAGAAAATACACAAGTCCAGACAAAGACGGCATATTCTCCAATGTAGTCCTTTCACTAGATAGGCTTGAGGACTATATAGATACGCCTCCAAACTTTGGATTTGCCCTAGGTCCTGTTGCTGGTAGGATAGGCAATGCTAGTTTCAAACTGGGAGATGACTTTTACAAACTTGAGAAAAACCTAGGAGATACCCATCTTCATAGTGCCAGCACAGGTTTTAATAAAAGTGTATTTGAAGTTGAATCTGTAGACAATAATGGAATAGTTATGTTTTTGGATAGACCTCATATGACAGGAGGATACCCTGGCAACTTAAAGGCCTGGATTGAATATCGCCTGGGTGAAGATGGTAGCTTGACTATAAATTATAGGGCTAAATCCGACAAAGACACTCTTTTTAACCCAAGCAACCACAGTTACTTTAACCTAGGAGATGATATAGGCCTAGGACTAAGAGACCACGTCCTAAAGATAAGGTCTAATCACCTAGTTCCAATAGACTCACAAGGACTACCTATAGAGGACTACAATCCCACAGATTGGAACCCTGACCAAGGCCTAGCCAGGCTAAACAAGGAAATCAATAGGGGTATGGACCTTGAGGATATATTTTCCTATCCACACCCACAAATACAAGATACAAATGGACTCGACCACCCATTTTATCTGGACAAGCACCAATCTGATTCTATTGAAGAGGTTGCCTTACTTAGCCACAGAAAAACAGGACGATCTATAAGCATAAAGACAAGCGCTCCTTGCCTAGTTGTGTATACAGCAAACGGTCCAAATCCTGGCATAAAAATAAATGGCAAACAACCACCCCAACATATGGGTATAGCCCTAGAGACTCAGATTATGCCAGATGCCATCAATAGACCATACCTTGGCAATATAATACTTAAAAAAGACCAGGTATTTACTAGTACAACCATAATTACACCTGATACTTGTTACTAAATATTCTAACCTATCAACAGAAAAATATGATATAATGTTATTCAGAGTATGTGCGCCTATAGCTCAACTGGATAGAGCTGCAGACTTCGGATCTGCGAGTTGTGGGTTCGACTCCTACTAGGCGCACTTTTATTTAAATAATTTCATGAGGTGAAATATGTACGTAATATTTAGAGACGACCTAATTAGCAGTGATGATATAAGAAAAGAAATAGAAGAAAATTCAAAATTCAGGGTTATTACAGACCTTTCAAAGGCTAGCAAGAGAGAGGACGTTATGAGCTTTAAGTTGGCAATAAAGCCAAGGGACTTAGAAATAGACAGGGCTTTTGATTGGGATGATGACTCTACTGTAGATGAATATTTTGAAAAGGCAGAGTCACTTACAAAAGACTTTCTAAAGTTCTTTCCAAAATATACTATTCAGGCATCATCTGCCTATAAGTGGGATGAAGTATACGATGATATAAACTTGGTTCTTGTAATATCAAATATAGACCTAAAGCTCAAAAAACTAGAATTAGATATCCTTCCAAGGATGCTTAAACAAGTTGATTAATAAACCATACCCTTTTTACTCAATTATGATGTGTAAAGGGTATTTTTATTTGAATTAATTATAGCATAATTGCATTTTTCCTTATAAAAGTACCTGTATTTTCCCTTTATTATGGATATTGAATAAATACTTTCACCAATTTCACCTTAAAAAACAACTTTTTAGCTCTTTTTCATAAAAACATTGTAAAATCAAATATACCTTTTGTTAAATCGAAAACAATTTCCTACACAATCCATTAGTATGGGCCCTGTAACTTTTTTATATAAAGTGTCAAAAACCCTTATTTTTTAAATTTATATGCCTATAAAATATAAAAAACATAATTTTCATAAGAAAGGCTCAAAACCTTGTTATTACTAGCTTACAGCCTGTATAAAACAATTCATATAATAGACTCGTGAAAATTTTTATGTTTTTTAGCTGTCTTATTATCTTATGGTTTTTTAGTAAAATATCACTTTTAGCATATAAAACTTAATTAAAATTAATATAAGCATATTTTTGATTAATACTATAAAATAGTCGGAATATTCGAGAGTATGATTTAAAAAAATCATGTAAAAAACCCCTTGACCTTTTTTTTAAAGGTGGTATAATGAAGTTAAGAAAAAGATAAAAAAAACACAAACATTAATTAAAAACAAAATAATCAAGGAGGAAATCAAAATGAAAAGAAGAGAATTAGACAACATCCAGAAGGAAAACTTAAAGAACAACATACTTTACAGAATGATTATGATGGTAGGTTAATTAGCATGATAGTGACGAAAATCAAAGAATGCAGTATTTAGGGCGACAGGTAAAACTGTCGCCCTAAATCATTGTACATAAGTCATGACCTATAGGATTTCTGTGTAATGGTCGTATCTATGTAATTTATCTATGTAATTTATCTATATAATAATCTTATCTAAACAAATATATTTTTCAATTTACTTGTAGCAATTTCTATATCCTCAAGCTCCATAACAGCAAAACCAATAATCACACTATCTCTTTCATAGTCTTTATTTTCCTCTATATAGTAGTCAGACAAGCCTCTTATCATAATTCCATTTTCCCTAGCCTTCCTTACAAACTCTGCTTCATCTATATTCTTAAATGACACAACCATATGTAGGCCCGCATCAGCCCCCCTACATACAAGATTGTCACATGGTTCAAGTATAGATAGTATCATCTCTCTTTTGGCCTTGTATATTTTCTTCATCCTATTTACGTGCCTGTGGTAGTAGCCCCTCCTAATAAATATATCCAGCCCTATCTGGGTCATGGTTGTCACTGGACACCTCTTGTAGGATAGCCTATCCTTGTACCTAGCCAAGAGTTGGTCTGGAAGAATCATATAGCTCACCCTTATGGCAGGACTGATTGTGCTAGAAAAGGTACCCATATATATGACCCTATCCATATCATCCATACTCTTAAGGGCTGGTATCCTGCTGCCCGTATACTTAAACTCGCCGTCATAGTCATCCTCTATTATCCAACCATCATTTTCAATAGCCCAGTCAAGGAGCTTGATCCTCCTAGCTATAGGCATTATCTTTCCAGTTGGAAATTGGTGGTTGGGAGTAACGCAGGCAATATCAACATTATTTGTAACCAAATCATCTAGGACTATACCCTCACCATCCATACTAAGACAGGAATATGCTACCTTGTTTGTCTTGAGAAAACTTGACCACCTCTCAAAACCTGGGTTTTCAAGACCAAAGCTAACATCATCATCCCAAAGTCGAAATAGGATTTCAAACATGGCCTCTGTACCCGAACTGATAATCATATTATCTTTTTGGGCTACTATTGATCTAGTCTCATATAGGTAGTTACATATAGACTCCCTAAGTGGCTCATAGCCCATCCCTCCCACAGTATTTAGTAGGGTATCCTGGTAGGAATCTATGACCTCCCTATTTATCTTCTTCCATATTCCAAATGGAAATGACTTGTCTACACCACCATAGGAAAAATTGTACTGGTACTTGTCTTCAATTTTTTCTTTCTCTGATCCATATTTATAAACCTGTTCCTGTGACATATATTCAATGTTTTTACACGTCCCCCTGCCTACAATGCTCCCTCTCATATGCGTCAAGTCATCAAGCTCTGCAACGTAGTAGCCTGACCTTTCTCTAGCCTCTATATAACCCTCTTCTATAAGCTGAAAATAAGCTATCTCAACAGTATTGATACTTACACCCATCCTGTCTGCCATGATCCTCTTTGATGGTATTCTTGTTTTTTCAGGGTAGATATCCATCAGTATCTTTTTCCTTATTTCATGATATATCTCTTCGTATTTCTTCAAAACGACCTCCACTTGTATGACAACTATATATAAAAATTTATAAAAACCAAAATCTGGTCCCATAAATTTAATCTATTTTGGTTCTTTTTAACCTATCAATATTATCCTATAATAAGGCTATGAGCGATACACTTTTGATAGTATTTCATCAAGTGTACCAATACACTTAATAAAGGAGAGGATATTTATTATGAGAATCACAAAAGAAGAAGTAACTAAGAAATTTATCGGTGGAGTAATCATGGACGTAACTACTCCAGAACAGGCAAGAATAGCTGAAGAAGCTGGTGCAGTTGCAGTTATGGCACTTGAAAGAATCCCAGCTGACATAAGAGTAGCTGGTGGTGTATCTAGAATGAGTGACCCTTCTATGATAAAGGAAATCATGGCTGCTGTATCTATTCCAGTTATGGCAAAGTGTAGAATAGGCCACTTTGTAGAAGCTCAGATCCTTGAATCAATCGGTATAGACTATATAGATGAATCAGAAGTATTGTCTCCTGCTGACAATATCCACCACGTTGACAAGACTAAGTTTGAAGCTCCATTTGTATGCGGTGCTAGAGACCTAGGTGAAGCCCTAAGAAGAATCCAGGAAGGTGCTGCAATGATCAGAACTAAGGGTGAGGCTGGTACTGGTGACGTTGTTCAGGCCGTATCTCACATGAGACAGATCCAGGGAGAAATCAGGATGGTGACTGCCCTAGCCGAAGATGAACTATTTGAAAAGGCTAAGGAATTCAGAGTACCATACGACCTAATCAAGTATGTACACGACAACGGTAAATTACCAGTTGTAAACTTCTCTGCTGGTGGTGTTGCAACTCCTGCAGATGCTGCCCTAATGAGACAGTTGGGTGCTGAAGGTGTATTCGTAGGTTCTGGTATATTCAAATCAGGCAACCCAGAACAGAGAGCTAAGGCAATAGTTAAGGCTGTTCAGAACTACGACAATCCTGCTATAATAGCAGAAGTATCTGAAAACCTTGGAGAAGCTATGGTTGGTATCAACGAAGACGAAATCGAAATCATCATGGCTGAAAGAGGTATATAAGTAAAATCTTCTTAACCATATAATATAATATTAAATCGGCTGACAATTCTTGTAAGCCAAAAAAACGGGGGTTACATTCTAATTGAATGTTAACCTCCGTTTTTCATTTTAGTTATATTCAGTAATTACTCTGTAAATAGTATACTTTCTTCTGTTTCAATATCGAAGAAGTGAGCCCTATTCATATCAAATGCCAATTCCAACACTTCACCTGGCTCTAGGTCTCTTCTACCATCGAACTTGGCTATTAGTTCCTGACCTGCAAACTTAAGGTAGGCAAATATCTCTGAACCCATAAGTTCTCTGATAATAACACTTGCTTTAAAGCTAGTTTCTGGAGACATATCTAGGAATACTTTCTCCTTGTGTATATCTTCTGGTCTGATACCCATTATAATAGTCTTGCCGATATATCCCTTTTCCTTTAGGTAGGCACCCTTGCCACCTGGTATAAGGATTCTTTCTTGTCCCTTAGCTAGCTTGGCTATTATATCCTTGCCTTCTTCTAGGACTTCAACTTCCATAAAGTTCATCTGAGGGCTACCTATAAAGCTAGCTACAAACTTGTTGGCTGGATTATCATATAGGACTTTTGGCTTGTTGATCTGCTGAACAACTCCGTCCTTCATTACAACTATCCTATCTCCCATTGTCATGGCCTCTACCTGGTCATGAGTTACATATATAAATGTAGCTCCAAGGTCCTTGTGTAGCTTGGATATCTCAGATCTCATCTCTGTTCTTAGCTTGGCGTCAAGGTTTGATAGGGGTTCGTCCATCAAGAATACCTTAGGGTTTCTGACTATAGACCTTCCTAGGGCAACTCTCTGTCTCTGGCCTCCTGATAGGGCCTTTGGCTTTCTATCTAGTAGGTTTTCAAGCTGTAGTATTCTAGCAGCCTCCTTTACCTTCTTGTCTATCTCATCTTTTGGCATCTTTCTTAGCTTAAGGGCAAATGACATATTTTCATAAACTGTCATGTGTGGGTATAGGGCATAGTTCTGGAAAACCATGGCTATATCTCTGTCCTTTGGTTCTACATGGTTGACTAACTTGTCATCTATAGTCAACTTACCGCTAGATATTTCTTCTAGTCCTGCAATCATCCTAAGTGTAGTAGATTTACCACAACCTGATGGACCAACTAGGACTATAAATTCCTTGTCATCTATATCTATATTTACATCTTTTACTGCATTAAATCCGTTATCATATGACTTGCATATATTTTCTAATTTTACTTTTGCCATTTGTATACCTCACTCTTATTTATCTAATATACCTAGGGTATCAAGACTAAGTTGGCTAGTAGATTCTAGCCTCAAGTCTGCATCTACCCCTATGCCCACGCTTCTCATATTGCATGCTTTCATGGCATCTACTCCTGATCTCGCATCCTCAATACCTATTGTATCCTTTATGTCTAGACCTAGTCCCCTAGCTGCTTCAATAAATATGTCTGGAGCAGGCTTGCCCTTTTCTACCTTGGCTGGGTCTGCTATAAAGTCTATCTTGTCTATCAAACCTAGCTTGTCCAAGATCATAGGGGCGTTTTTGGATACTGATGCCAATCCTATCTTAATATTATTATACCTTATTTCATTTATAAAGTCTTCTATTCCATCTAAAATATCTTCTTTTTTAAGGTCTTCTAGGAGTTTTTTGTAGTCTTCATTCTTGTCCTCTGCAAGGGCTTCTAGATCTTCTCTTGAGTACTTGTCAAGCACATTGCCATGTTCTAGTATTCTCTTTAGGGAATCCATCCTAGATACCCCCTTTAGACCTTCATTGAAATCTTCATCTATATCTATGCCTAGCCTACTTGCCAGTCTCTTCCATGCCTTATAGTGAAATTTTGCTGTATCTGTTATGACCCCATCTAGGTCAAATATAATGCCTTTTATCATATAGACCTCCTAGTAGTTCTTTAACATTATAGCCTCGTATGGTCTTAGGCTAATCTTATTTCCATCTGCTACCATATCCTTGTAGTTTGATAGGTCTAATCTGTAGTCTTCTAGCTTGTATGTATCTAGGTCAAAGTCAACTGGCTCAGAGTAGAAGTTAGCTATTATAAGTATAGACTTGTCACCAAGGTATCTTTCATAGGCGAATACCTTCTTGTTGTCCTTGTCAACCAATCTGAACTCAGCATCTGTTATCATGTCGTCATCATGCCTTTGGTCTATAAGCTTTTTGTAGAAGTAGAAGATTGAATCCTCATCAGCCAAACTCTCCTCTACATTGATTGTCTTGTAGCTAGGGTTGACCTTTAGCCAAGGCTCTCCACTTGTAAATCCACCATTTGAACTATCATTCCACTGCATAGGAGTCCTTGCATTGTCTCTTGATATCCTGTGAACTGCCTTCATAAAGTCTTCTTTTGTTGTCAACTTTCTTTCAAGAACTAGGTCCTTGTAGGCGTTTCTGATCTCAACATCCTTGTAGTCTTCTATATCAAAATCTGTATTGACCATGCCTATTTCCTGGCCCTGATATATATAAGGTGTACCCTGCATCATCTGGTAGACTAGGGCAAACATCTTAGCTGATTCTTTTCTGTACTCCTTGTCATTACCCCATCTTGATACTACCCTTGCCTGGTCATGGTTTTCTAGGTAAAGTGAGTTCCAGCCCTTATTGTATAGGGATGTCTGCCATGCTTCTAAAGTCTCCTTAAACTCAACTAAGTCTAGGTCTCTTAGGCTCCATTTACCTATTTCGCTGTCCATATTCCTGTCTAGGTCCATATGGTCAAAGGTAAATATCATATTTAGCTCATCCCTGTCCTTACCACAGAATAAAAGGGCGTTTTCAGGAGATGATCCTGGAGCCTCTCCCACTGTCATACAATCGTACTTAGAAAGAACTTCCTTATTCATTTCCTTGATATAGTCATGTAGTTTTGGACCATTTGTATGGTAGTCACCTATACCAATCTCGCCTTCTTCTAGATCATAGTCTGGGAAGTCTGTGTACTTGGATATTGAACTGATAACATCCATTCTCCATCCATCTACACCCTTGTCCATCCAAAACTTCATCATGTCCCATATTTCATTTCTTACCACTGGATTTTCCCAGTTAAGGTCTGGCTGCTTCTTTGTGAATAGGTGTAGGTAGTACTGACCTGTTGTCTCATCAAATTGCCAAGCTGGACCTGAGAAATATGATTCCCAGTTATTTTTTTCGTCTCTCCAGAAGTAGTAGTCCCTGTAAGGATTGTCCTTTGACTTTTTACTCTCTACAAACCACTTGTGCTCGTCACTAGTGTGGTTGGCTACTAGGTCCATCACTATCTTTATATTCTTTTCGTGGGCCTTGTCTATAAGTTCAAACATATCTTCGTTTGTACCGAACTTTGACCATATATTTCTATAATCACTTATGTCATATCCATTGTCATCCTGAGGTGACTCGTATACTGGACTAAGCCAGATAACATCTATTCCCAATTTTTCTAGGTAGTCAAGTTTTTCTATTATACCCCTTATATCACCTAGTCCGTCTCCGTTTGAATCGTAGAAACTTCTAGGATATATCTGGTATACTACTGATTTCTTCCACCACGTCATTGTTTTACCTCACTTTTTATTAGTTATTTTTTAGCTTTACTGTATACTCTCCATCCAATGATATAGTTTCAGAGTACACCTTCATATCTAGCCTATCTCCCTCAATAAGCTTGAATACTATGTCCTCCTTGCTTACATCTACATTTATAAGCCTATCCCTATAGTTTATGTTGAAAGAGTATCCTTCCCATCCCTTTGGAACTATAGGTCTAAATGATAGGACCTCTTGGGCTGTTCTCATTCCTGCAAATCCCTGCACAACTGATAGCCAGCTACCTGACATAGACGTGATATGTAGTCCGTCATCTGTATCTGAGTTGTAGTTGTCAAGGTCTAGCCTAGCAGTCCTCTCATACATATTGACCGCCTTGTCTCCAAGTCCTATCTCGCAGGCAAGTATGGAGTGGATACAAGCAGATAGACTTGATTCATGTACTGTCATAGGCTCGTAGAACTCATAGTTTTTCTTCTTTTCTATATTTGAGTACCTGTCACTAAACATATATATACCCTGTAGGACATCGGCCTGCTTTATAAAGCAAGATCTCAGTATCCTGTCCCAAGACCAGTTTTTGTTAAGTGGAAGGTTGCTAGGATCTAGATCTTCAACCTTCATAAGGTCCTTGTCTAGGAAGGTATCATGCTGGACAAACACTCCTAGTTCTTCATCAAATGGATAGTACATCTTGTCTATGATGTCTTTCCACTTGTCTAACTCATCAGCTGTCACAGCTAGGTCTTCTTTTCTATTTTCGTACTTTTTAAGCATTGAACTAGTAAATTCAAGTGTCCATGCTGCCAAAGTATTTGTGTACCAGTTGTTGTTTATATTGTTTTCATATTCATTTGGACCTGTAACCCCGTGGATCATATATACGTCTTTTTTCTTGTTGTAGTGGACCCTATCAGCCCAGAATCTACTGATACCAACTAGGACATCAAGACCATAGTCTCTTACATAGTCATAGTCACCTGTATATGTTGAGTAGTTGTATATAGCATAGGCTATAGCCCCATTTCTATGGATTTCTTCAAATGTTATCTCCCACTCATTGTGGCACTCTATACCTGTAAAGGTAACCATTGGGTAAAGGGCACCCTTTAGACCCTGCTTTCTAGCATTTTCATAGGCCTGGTCTAACTGCTTGTACCTATACATAAGTAGGTTTTTGGTTACTGACTGCGGTGCTACTGATAGGTACATAGGTACTATATATGCCTCTGTATCCCAGTATGTTGCACCCCCATATTTTTCTCCAGTAAAGCCCTTAGGACCTACGTTTAATCTCATATCATCACCATAGTATGTAGAGAATAGCTGGAATATATTGTATCTTATAGCCTGCTGTAACTTGACATCACCCTTGATGATTACATCGGCCATCTTCCACCTCTTAGCCCATAGGTCTTGGTGGTCCTTTAGTAGGGAGTCAAATCCCTGACCCACTGCCTCTTCAAGGACAAGCTCTGCCTTATTGACTAGGTCTTCTTCCTTGTAGTCCCTAGAAGTGGTTACAGCTATTGTCTTGTATAGGCTGACCTCACTACCCTTTTCTAAGTCAAGGCTATAGGCTAGGCTTATAGCTTCGTCCTCTTCTAGCCTGCTAGTCTCTAGGTTTTTGTAGTCTCCATCTAGCTTGACATTCATGTAGTGGGCTAGGGAGAACCTATCCACTCCAAAAGGATTGTCTATTGTCTTTGATACCATATAGCCCCTATCGCAAGCTAGTGACTTGTCGATCACCTGCCAGAACTTTTCATCATAATTTGAATCTTCATTTCTGACGTCTGCATTTATTGAAGGGCTAAAGACTATCTTAGCATCCTTGTCTAGGGATTTTATAGTATAACTTATGGCACATATTTCCCTTTTTGCTATACTTACAAATCTCTTTACCCCTATCTCAAACTTAGCTCCATCCCTGTCTATAGTGAACTTCCTAGTCAGTAGTCCTGTCTTCATATCTAGTTCCCTATAGTAGTCAATTAAGTTTTCCTTGTTTAGGTCTAGGTCCATACCATCTATTTGTAGGCCTATACCTGTAAAGTTTGGTGAATTTATCATCTTTCCAAAGTAGTCTGGATAGCCGTTTTTCCACCAACCTACCCTAGTCTTGTCTGGAAACCATACTCCGCCTACATATGTCCCCTCCAGACTATCTCCGCTATAGAACTCCTCAAAGTTGCCCCTCATACCCATATATTCGTTACCTATGGACATGATACTTTCAGACAACCTCATCTGATCCTTGTCTAGGGATTTTTCTATTATCTTAAATTCGTCGTATTCGAATCTCATATTACCTCCGTAGTTGTCATCACTGACCTTTTATTTTACAGAACCGGCTGTAACTCCCTTGATTATATGCTTTTGAGCAAAGAAGTAGAATACAATAACCGGTATTATAGCTAGTGTAAGACCCGCTAGAGCAAGGTGCCACTGCTTTGTATATTCTCCAAAGAAGAAGAACATCTTAAGTGGAATAGTCTCTGAACCTATCTTGTTGATTACAAGAGATGGTAGCAGGTAGTCATTCCATATCCATATAGTGTTTAGGATTGCAACTGTCACTGTTATAGGCTTTAGGATTGGGAATATTATATACCAGAATACCTGGAACCTATTGCAACCATCTATTATAGCTGCTTCATCAAGTGACTTTGGTATACCTGTAATTGTTCCATGGTATAAGAATATCGCCATAGAAGACCCAAATCCTAGATAAAGGAATACTATACCCGGCCTATTTAGCATACCTAGTTTTCCAAAGAAAGATACTAGAGGTATCATTACTGCCTGGAAAGGTATCAGCATAGCGGCTACAAATATAAAGAATACCACTGCACTCACCTTTGACTTTACCCTTGCTAGGGCGTAAGCAGCCATAGATGAAAATACTATTATTATTAGAACACTTATTACTGTTATTACAATAGAATTTGTAAAAGTTTGTACAAAACTTAGGTTGTCAGCTGCCTGAGTGTAGTTTTCTAAATGGAATCCTCCAGGCATCTTGATAGGTGATTCAAATATTTCTTTTTTAGTCTTAAAAGAGTTTGCCAGCATCAAATAAAAAGGACTAAGCCAAAGTATGCTGAGTATTGTACCTAGAATTACTAGTATTATATTTTTCTTTTTTGTAGTACTCATTACATCTCTACCTCCTTCTTCTTGTTGTAGTAGACCTGAGTCAATGATATAACTGCAATTATTACAAAGAATACAAGGGCCTTAGACTGGGCATATGCCATCTTGTTCTCCAAGAATGCAGTATTGTATATATTCATAGCTACCATCTGTGTTGAGTTAAATGGAGCCCCTCCTGTAAGTGACAAATTCTGGTCGTATAACTTAAATGAGTTTGACAATGTAAGGAACATACTGACAGTAAAGGCTGGTGCAACTAGAGGGAATATTATATGTCTAAACCTCTGCATTACATTAGCTCCATCTATCTGGGCTGCTTCTACCAACTCTTCGGGTATTGACTCTAGGTGGGCTATGTAGATTATCATTATATAACCTGACATCTGCCATGCTGTAAGTATTACTAGACCCCAAAAACCAGTCCTAGTAGTAGATAGCCATCCCTGAAGTGCTTCAGTACCGACAGCCTGACCTATAGCATCAAACCCCTGTATAAATACGAACTGCCATATAAATCCTAGGATCAGACCACCTATTAGGTTTGGCATAAAGAATACCGTCCTCATCAAGTTGCTACCCTTGATCTTCTGAGTAACCAATAAGGCAAGTCCAAGACCTATAGCATTTATTAAAACAATTGATACAACAGCAAACTTAGTAGTGAACCAAAGAGAATTTCTAAAACCTTCATCACCAAGCAACTGTATATAGTTTGTAACTCCCGCAAATTGAGGTGTATTTATCCCGTCCCAGTTTGTAAATGAGTAATAAACTCCATACAATAGAGGAATAACAACCACCATGAACAGTGCTATTAATACCGGTGCCAAAAACAACCAGAAAAATATACCGTTTTTTCCTAACTTCTTATTCATAATAGCCTCCTATTTCATAAAAAGGCGCTGCCTAGTTGAAATCACCAAGCAGCACCTAAATCTAACTCTTTATTACTGTCTAGCCTGTCCCCAAGCCTTCTGTGAAGTCTTGACTATATCATCCCAACTAGCCTGACCACTTACGTATCTCTGTATTTCTGAACCTAGAGTTTTCTGACCCCAGCTTGATGGATATCCCATGAATACCCAGTTAATTGTATTTCCATCTTTTGCATACTTGTAGATTTCCTGAGATAGTGGATCACTGATCTTAGATTCATCAAATCCCTTGTATGCAGGTATGAACTTAAACTGAGTTAGAACATATTCTTTACCCTTGTCTGAAGAGTATATCCAGTTTATAAAGTCCTTAGCAGCCTTCTTTGTAGCATCATCCTTTGTATTGTTTACTGCCCAGTACATTGGAACACCTACTGGCATCTTGCCTTCTGCTGCACCTTCTACTGAAATTGGTATTATACCTATATTCTTAGCAAGTTCAGCATCTATCTGTTCAATTGAGTTGTATACCCAGTTACCCTGCTGGATCATAGCAACCTTACCCATTGAGAACAGCTTTTCAACCTGCTGTGAGTAGTCAAGGCTTGCTGTTGGCTGTACTGAGTACTTGTTCTGCATATCAAGTACATCCTTGAACTGCTTGCCATACTTAAATTCTACATTCTTAGCTGTAAATGCCTTATTTATATCTCCTCCAAATTCTGGTGATAGGAATACATTTGATAAGTGTAGTCCTGTTACCCAGTCTTCCTTAGCAGGTAGAGCAAATACTGCATCTAAGCCTAGTTCTTTCTTCTTTGAATCAAGAGTCTTAACAGCTTCCATCAACTTAGCATGAGTGTTTAGGTCCTCAGCCTTGATTCCAGCCTTCTTAAATATTTCCTTGTTGTATATAAATCCGTAACCTTCCTGGTTGAATGGAAGACCATAAACCTTCTTGTCAACTGTTACAGCATCAAGAGTCTTTGGAAGGGCTTGCTTAGCTATTGCAACATCGCTTAGGTCTTCTAACTTTGTCTGCCAGTCCTTAACGTCCTGAGGTCCACCTATGTTGAATATAGCTGGCTCATTTCCTGAAGAGAACTTAGACTTTAGGGCAGCACCGTAGTCACCACCACCACCAACAGTTGTTATGTTGATCTTAACATCTGGATGTTCCTTCATATATTCCTGAGCTAACTTGTTGAACTGGTCCTTAAATTCAACCTTGAACTGGAATACATCTACAGTTGTAGCTCCTCCACCTGACTTCTGACTTGAAGAATTTCCACATCCTGCTAGTAGAGATGTTGTCATCAAAGCTACTGCAGCTAAACTTAATACTTTTTTGAATTTCATGGTTTACCTCCTTAAAATATAAGTACACTTTTTATATATATTACATGATTTTATAATCAATAATATCCATCTTATTTACCTTTTGGCCATCTAGCATATCTATAAGCTTGTTACATGAAGCCTGGCCCATCTTCATACACTGAACATCCACATTGAATACCTTGAACCTATCGTCATATCCGAGTTGGTGCTCAGCTCCAAATGTCCCTAGGATTATATCCTTACCGTAGTTGACCTCTGTCAGATAATCAACAACACCCCTAAATATCAGGGCATCTGTCACTATCATGCCGTCTATATCCTCATTGTCACTCAGGATCTTTTCTATAGACCTATAACCATTTAACTTTGTAAACTCGTTTTCTTGGATCATGGTCTTGTCGTTATACAGGTTTTTCTCTTTGACAACACTCATATAACCCTTAAGCCTATCAAGTGTAACTACTGAGTTTTTGTCTCCACCTATAAAACCAATCTTCTTACAACCATTTTCCACCAAGATCCTTGTAAGTTCTTGGCAAGCTTTGAAGTTGTCGGTGTCTACGGAGTATATATCCTTGTTTTCAAGAGAATTGCCTATAAGCACAAATGGAACCTTATTTTCCTTGAGGTACTGTATTGACTTGTCGTTTACAATGGCCCTCATAAGAATCATTCCATCCACCTTGTTGGCACTCACCAACCTGTTTATGGCTGTTGTTTCATCCTTGTCATTGTAGACCAACATAGTATCGTATCCCCTTGAACTTGCTGTTATAGCGATTGCTCTTAGGCTCTCTTGGAAGAATGGATTCAAGAAAAAATCTTCATCCGACGGTAGAACAAGTCCTACATTCTTAGAGATTCTGTTGGCTAGGCTCCTGGCTATAGCACTAGGGTGGTAATTCAATTTTTTCATTACCTCTCTAACTTTTTTCTTAGTGTCATCACTGATATCTGGGTAATCACTTATAACCCTTGAAACAGTTGATTTTGAAACACCTGCCTCATCAGCAACCATCTTAATGGTCACTTTTTCCTTCTTTACCAAAATATCTCACCCCTTTAAAACAATAGTTTCATATTATGCAACCGGTTCCGAAAAACTTTGCACAATCTATGCAACCGGTTTCGATATTTCTTATTTATGAATATATCACATAAAAAAAGCGATTGCAATAGTTTTTTTTAAAAAACATATAAATTTTCTAATATTCAGGCTAAATGTAATTTAGCAATTGAAAAATAAACTATTATACCTTATACTATAGCTACCACTTTATACAATAGACATATTTATATTTGATATAATTCTCAGTGCATTTTTTATGCAATGCAATTTTGACATATTTCTGAGTGCATTTTTATACAATGTAATTTTTTATACAAGATATACAATGTAAATTTTTATACAAGATATACAATGCAACTTTTGTTACAAGCTATAAAAGGCAATTTTAATGCAACTTATAGAGATACAATTTATAGAAAGGTGATTTAAGATAATGAAAAATTATATATGTTTTGATATAGGAGGAACAAGCGTAAAATACGGTATACTAAATGAAGACTCCTCTATCCTTATGAAAGACTCATTCCCATCAGATGCTCTTGAAGTAGGCGGAATTGGTATAATAAATAATATTGTAACTAAGGTCAATGAATTGAAAAATACTTATGAATTAAATGGTGTGGCCATATCCACACATGGAATGGTAGATTCAAATAGGGGCATAGTACTTTATGCAGATGACCACCTAATTCCTAAATACAGCGGCCTAAATGTAAAGAAAAAAGTAGAAGAAGAAACTGGACTAGTATGC
The DNA here is from genome assembly GCF_000178095.1 of Peptostreptococcus anaerobius 653-L. Classification (NCBI taxonomy): domain Bacteria; kingdom Bacillati; phylum Bacillota; class Clostridia; order Peptostreptococcales; family Peptostreptococcaceae; genus Peptostreptococcus; species Peptostreptococcus anaerobius. Next base: position 21,745 of record NZ_ADJN01000045.1, read on the forward strand.
CATATTGAAAATGACGTCAACTCAGCTGGTTTGGGAGAACTATGGAACAGGTCTGATATAGAGAGTGAGAATGTGTCTATGCTTACCGTTGGCACAGGTATAGGATCATGCCTAATCCATAGGGGTAGACTTATCAGTGGGGACTCTATGACATCTGGAGAAATAGGTAAGATCCATATAGATGGTGGTGTCTTTGAAGATATAGCATCTACAAGTGCCCTTTGCCACAGGATTGAAGACAGACTCGGACTTGACAGGGGTAGCGTAAATGGACAGATGATATTTGAAAAAATTGAACAAGATGATCAGGTCTATATAGAGGAACTAGACTACATGATAGACAAGTTAGCAGTAGGTATATCAACAATGGCCTATATCTACAATCCAGGCACAATAATCCTAGGTGGAGGCATAATGGCTAGGTCAGACTACTTTGAGCCTAGGCTAAGTTCAGCACTAAAGAAGTACCTAAACCCTATGATATTAGAAAAAACAAATATAGTATTTGCAAGCCTTAAAAATGATGCCGGTATGGTAGGTGCCCTTAAGAACTTTCTAAACCGTAGTATAACAATTAAATAAGACCATACTAATCAAATAGGAGTACATATTATAAGCACATGAAAATAAATATGTACTCTTATTTTTCCGTGTACTACAACTTATATTATCAACCTTATTTTTTAATCTGGAGAGTACTTTCTAAAAAATAAACACCGAAGGCGATATTTTATTTGGCCTTCGGTGTTTTAATAGGATTTTGAATCCGCTCTATTCTTATTGAAATTTTATATTATATAATTTTTGTTTTACAATTTAACTTACCTTACAATACTTGAAAGGTCTTTTTCAACTTGACTTGATACTGAGGATTCACCTCCGACTATAATTACATTTTTAATGGATTTTGTTTCTTCTATGTATTTTTTAACATCCTTATTTAATTCCCTTGCCTCTGTCAGCAAGATTGCTGCATTCTTCTTGGCAGCTAGCGGTCCAGATGATAGGGCATCTGGGTAGGTTTCACCTGATGCAATTATTATTGTATCAATATCCTTATTTAATCTAGTCTTAAATGCCTTTGCCACCTCAACAGATGTTCTATACCTGTTAGAGCCCGCTAATCTAAGTCCCTCCTTGCCCTTTGGAATGAATGACTCACCACCGAACACAAAAGTATACAACTCCGAATTTATTTTACTTCCATTCTTTAATGCAACCATCAGTGGAATCACATTTTTTTTATCGATATCATTCTGATACATAAAAGGTGTTGCTGACAGGGCATCAGCAAAATTTTCACCACTATATACGGCAAGCATATCTGTTAAATATGGATTTCCCATAATATCCTCATTAACCTTGCTAGCAACTAAAACGGATGTTTCATACCTATCCTTGCCAGCTAAGTTTTTTAAATCTATTTTTGAAAAAGTCTGTACATCATTTTTAACCCTTTTTGAAACACTTGATTCTCCGCCAACTACATAGTACTTTTGATTTCTATGACTATCTAGAGCTGAGTACAAATATGGGTTGACTGAGTTTTTTTCTGTAAGTAAAACAGGTGCCCCCATAATACTTCCAAGCAGACCTGAAGATAATGCATCTGGAAAATCTTCTCCACTGGCTATTACTATATTTTTATACTTCCCAAGAGCCACACTTACCTTATATGACGTTTCATACCTATTTTTGCCAGCTATCCTGCTAACTGATAGCTTTGTTCCATTATCTACAACAATATTCCCATCACTAGACTGGCTATTCACTGGAAGCTGATTGCCAACAGCAACACCCTTTCCAGATGGTAGGTTAGATATATCAATTACACTGTCGGCTAACGATGTTGAACCAAAAGATAATAACATCATTGTCGAAATTAATATAGATATTTTATTTTTAAATTTATTAATTCTCATGTCTTTCACCTCTTATATCTGACTTAATTTCATAATAGTAGTTTACTGTACTTGAATCAATCTTACTTACTCCAAATGTAACCTCACTAAAGTCTTCCTTCTGGTACACTAATAGGTTTTCTTTCTTTCTTTTAACATTTTACCATCTCCTTGATTTAAAAATAATACCTGTACAAGTATATATACTATCACCATTTAAAAAATATGTAAATGATAATTTTTCAAATAATATATATTTTTCTGGATTTTTTCTACCAACGCTAAAATATATAGAGCCAC
>NZ_ADJN01000044.1:0-1128 GCF_000178095.1 Peptostreptococcus anaerobius 653-L
GTAATGTGCTATAACATATGTTACACAATTGAATAAAAAAAGAGAGGAACTCTGATACAATAGTAATATCAACAAAACCATTTAGTAAAGGAGTCCTCTCATGTCTATTATAACAGAAGAAATGCGTTACCGCCAAAAATTATGTGAATTTGCTAAAAAATATGGAGTTACAAAAGCCGCAAAGCGATATCATACTAACCGTCAGTTTGTGTATAGACAACTAAAAAAGTATGATGGCACAGTAAGGAGCTTAGCATTAGGCTCTAGAAGGCCTTTACGCAGTCCAAATGCTCACACAAAATCTGAATTGAAGTTAATTAGAAAGATGCTTAAAAGAAATGGTATCTATGGTCTTGCAGAAGTATACGTACGATGTAAAGCAAAGGGCTATACAAGAAGCTTTTCAAGCATGTGTAGACAAATTAGGAATAAGGGTTATAAAAAACCGGAGTTACGTCGTAAGAGTTACACAAAATATGATAGAATGGATGGTAAATACCCTGGTGACAAAGTACAAGTTGATATAAAACATGTTCCTGACGAATGTATAAAATTTCCTACATATGGCTATAAATACTATCAAATAACAAGTATTGACGAGTATAGTCGAAAAAGAAAATTGAAGATTGTAAAGGAAAAAAGTACCTATGAAACAAAAAAATTTTTAGAGAATTTGGAAGAAATGATTGGATTTCCAATACATATCGTTCAGGTAGATAACGGTCGTGAGTTTGTTAATGATGATGACAAAACAAGTAAAGAGAGTGCATTTGAAAAAGCTGCCAACAATCTTGGTATCACTATTAAACGAACAAGACCATATTCACCATGGCAAAATGGAAAAGTAGAAAGAAGTCACAGGGAAGATGGTAAGATTTTATATAATCGAAAAGTATTTACTAGCGAAAAAGATCTGATAAATCAGGTGGCAAAGCATGAAAGAAGATATAATAGTACGGCAAAAACAAGTTTAAAATTTAAAAGTCCAAATGAAGTTGTAGAAGAGTATTTCAAAAATACAGCCTGCTATTGTGAAAATTAAAATGAACTAAGTCAAGGTACGCAAAGCTTTACTCCTTGACTTATCCATTTATAATTTTCGATAAAATAGCAAGTATTTTGAAAAAC